>CAZHHF010000315.1:0-1540 GCA_964531905.1 uncultured Bacteroides sp. | reverse complement strand
TGACTCAGAGGGCAACTACAATGACCAGGTGAACTTCGGTCTCAACGACACCCCCAACCTCGTGCGTCAGATTGCTGAAGAGAGCTCCAATAAACATGAATACTGGCGCGTATTCGGTAACGCTTACCTCCAGGTAGAGCCTGTGAAGAATCTTATCCTCAAAACCAATTTCGGTCTCAACTATCACAACGGAACCGATAAGAACTTCACCCCCGCCAACCTCCGCGACGAGACCAACAACCTTTATCAGTATTCCAGCAAGACCGTCGATTGGGTATGGACCAATACCGCTCAGTACAACATAGATTTCGGTAAGAACTCAATCATGGCCCTCGTGGGTATCGAATCGAAGCGCAACCACTTCGAAGACATGTACGGCTCGGGCAAGGGATTTGAAATCGAGGATCCCAACTACCTCTACCTCGGTAACGCCAGCTATGACAAGAACACCGGTTCGGGTGCTTCCAACTACTCGATGTTCTCAATCTTCGGCAAGTTCAACTACACTTGGGATAACAAGTATCTGCTCTCATTCACTCTTCGCCGCGACGCTTCATCCCGCCTGTCCACCGCCCACAATTACGACTGGTTCCCCTCAGTTTCGGCCGGCTGGCGCATCTCGCAGGAGAAATTCATGGAAGGAACCCGTTCATGGCTCAGCGACCTCAAGATCCGCGCTGCATACGGTGTGAACGGTAACGACATCATAGCCAACGATGCCTTCTATGCCAAGTATGAAATGGACCTCAATAAGGCTGCTTATCCCATAGGAGGAGCTAACAAACTTACTCCCGGTGCTCTCCGTGTGCGCTCTACCAACCCGGACCTCTCCTGCGAAAAGACCTATCAGACCAATGCTGGTTTTGATGCTGCTTTCCTAAACAACAAACTGATGTTCTCCTTCGACTACTTCCACAAGAAGACCAACGATATGCTTGTAGAGAAACCCTACATTGCCACCATAGGTGAAGGCGGTTACTGCTGGTACAACGGTGGATCAATGGTGAACAAGGGTGTGGAAATGACAGCCGAATGGCGCCAGTCACTCAACAAGGATTTCAGCTACAACGTATCGCTCAATGTCACCGCTATGAAGAATAAGGTGACCGGCCTCATGGAGGACATCTATTATACATGGGGTGGCGGCAACGGTATCGACCAGTCGATAGTGGGCCATGCACTCGGATCCTGGATGGGTTACAAGACCGACGGAGTGTTCCGTACCCAAGAGGAAGTAGATGCCTACCGCGCAAAGTATCGTATCAGTTTTGGTGACCCCGCTGTGGGACGCGTGCACTACGTGGACACCAACGGCGACGGTGAAATCTCCGATCGCGACCGCACCTGGCTCGGAGTGGATCTCCCCAAGGCACAGTTTGGCCTTAACATGGGTGCCAACTGGAAAGGCTTTGACCTGAGTCTCTTCTTCAACAGCATCATCCGTGACGCTTGGAACAACTCCAAGTACTATACCGACTTCTTCCCTCTGTGGACCGGTAACCATGGCACCCAGCTCCTCTCGGCAGCCAATGCTTACGAA
>CAZHHF010000314.1:0-1571 GCA_964531905.1 uncultured Bacteroides sp. | reverse complement strand
TCGAGGTTATAGCCAAGGAACTTTCACGCGAGCATGACCGCAAGGGAGACTACTGCATGGTAGGTTTCCGTGTCGGTAACACCATGACTGAAAACGGCTCGGTATCGCGAGGCGTGTGCGAAACAAAAGATGGCAAACTGGCATCGGTTGTTGAGCGCACATCAATCAGCTACGATAAGGATGGCAATATTGTCTTCACCGATAAAAACGGCGTCGAACAGACTCTCGCTCCCGAAACTCCCGTATCGATGAACCTCTGGGGCTTTACTCCCGACTATTTCGATTACTCCGAGCGTGAATTCAAGAAGTTCCTCGACAAAAATCTGAACACACCGAAGGCTGAGTTCTTCATTCCTCTTTGCATCGACACATTGATCAATTCAGGCGAAGCCACCGTAAAGGTTCTTGATACTGACTCAAAATGGTTCGGAGTTACTTATGCTGCTGACCGTCCCGGTGTAGTAGAGAAATTCGCCGAACTGCATGCCAACGGCACTTATCCTGAAAAACTGTTCTAATACTCAATCTAATGAAACCACGTATTCTCGTTACTGGAGGCACCGGCTATATCGGCTCCCACACTGTTGTAGAGCTGCAACAGGCCGGCTATCCGGTAGTAATAATCGACGACCTCTCGAACTCTAACCGCGAAGTACTTGACGGCATTGAACGAATCACAGGCATTCGCCCTGATTTCGTTGAGGCCGATTGTTCAAAAATTGAGAACCTTCAGAAACTCTTCGCTGAATATAGCGATATCAAAGGTATCATCAATTTTGCAGCAAGCAAGGCGGTTGGTGAATCTATGGAAAAACCCGTGCTTTACTACCGCAACAACCTCAATATTCTTCTGAATCTGCTGGATATGATGGCTGAACACGATGTGAAAGGCATCGTTTTCTCATCTTCCTGCACCGTGTATGGCGAACCTGATGTGAATCCGGTCACCGAACAGTCACCTATCAAGAAAGCAACCTCTCCCTACGGCAATACCAAGCAGATCTCTGAAGAAATCATCACCGACACCATAAATGCCGGAGCGAAATTCAAGAGCGTTATCCTGCGCTACTTCAACCCGGTCGGAGCGCATCCGAGTGCGGAAATCGGCGAACTTCCCAACGGTGTGCCCCAGAATCTGATTCCTTATCTGACTCAGACCGCCATCGGAATCCGAAAGGAACTGAGCGTTTTCGGCGATGACTACGATACCCCCGACGGTTCATGCATTCGCGATTATATCGATGTTGTTGACCTCGCGAAAGCTCATGTGATTGCTGTTGAACGGATGCTTGACGACAAGAGCGATGCAAAAATCGAAATCTTCAACTTAGGCACCGGACGCGGCGTTTCGGTGCTCGAACTGATCGACACTTTTGAAAAAGCAACCGGCGTAAAGGTTCCCCATAAGATCGTCGGGCGCCGTGCCGGCGACATTGAGAAAGTTTGGGCCAACCCGGTTCATGCCAATGAAGTTCTCGGCTGGAAAGCCCTTACACCTATTGCCGACACCCTGCGTTCAGCATGGGCATGGCAATGCAAGCTCCGCGAGCGCGGTGTGATGTAACCTACCG
>CAZHHF010000313.1:0-1587 GCA_964531905.1 uncultured Bacteroides sp. | reverse complement strand
GCAGTTCATCGAACGGCTGAAAGAGAACTTCGATGTCGAGGATATGGGTACCGAAATCTACACTCCTGCCCGACTCCACAACTTCTCGCTCTATCTTGGCGGACACTGGTACTCGCTGACTCCCCACGAGGGCACATACGACGACAATGACCCGATCGGTTGCCTCGATGTCACCGTATCATCCGACCTGATACTACGCGACATCCTCGGCATCACCGACCTGCGCTCCGACAAACGCATTGATTTCGTCGGCGGTATACGCGGTCTCGGAGAGCTGAAACGCCGTGTCGATTCCGGCGAGATGAAGGTAGCTCTGGCACTTTATCCCGTGTCGATGAAACAGCTGATCGACATTGCAGACACGGGCAACATCATGCCCCCAAAGACTACGTGGTTTGAACCGAAGCTCCGCTCCGGTCTCGTTATCCACAAACTCGATTAATCGGGTCGACATTCCGGACTGACAACCCAACCTGGGGTGTAACGCTGAAAGTTTCACGATTTCAAGCGAACAAAATCGGGGTGAGGGCGTTCCATAGGTATATAACATTAATAATCAGTTGTCCTATGAAACTTCCTGAAATATCAAACTGGCTGTCAAGACGTATGCTTATCATCTTCAGCCTCACTCCCCTTGCCCGCTTGTTCTTATGACGCAGGTCAGGGAGACAAGAACTCATACGGAATGGACCGACGCGCAACCGCTACGTCAGTCCATTCCTTTTTTCGTCCAATCGCGTTATTGTTTCATCTATCCGCTATTGCAATGCTGCTGACCACCGCACCGTTTACCGTATCGTCCACAACGTATATCCGGCGTATCATGAAGCGCTGGCTGAGCCGCTATGCGTTCATTTTCGCTGTCACCCTGGCGGCGTTTATCATTCTTGGAGCAATGGTTAACCCGGCGTTTTTCATAGTGGCGTTGATATTTATTTTCATCGTGATGCCGACGGCCATGATGTTTGTCTACTATTACTACGGGCTTGCACCTCGCACCGTGATGCTGTCGGCAGGAGAAGTAACTGCAGCTCTTCATGAAGACAAGGTTGATTTCGAGATTTACCGCGACGATGCGCTGTGTCACAGTTTCTCAATCCCGATTGCAACCGTCCGTGAAATCACTCCCGGCAAAGTCGTCGATACAATCATATACGGAACCCATCCGGGCGACCTCGTGCTGATTGACAAAAACGCGTTTGCCGACCGGACCTCGCGCATACGGTTTCATAATTATATATTTGACAACATACAGAAAAATTGCGTAAATTCGCGTCCATGAAATTTACATTACAAGCAACCGATAAGAATTCCAACGCCCGCGCCGGTGTCATTCACACCGACCACGGCGACATACCTACCCCGATATTCATGCCGGTGGGAACCCAGGGCACGGTAAAAGCCGTGCACCAGCACGAACTGCGTGACGACATCAATGCAAAAATCATACTCGGCAACACCTATCATCTCTATCTCCGTCCGGGGCTGGACATTATCGAGAAAGCGGGAGGGCTGCACAAGTTCAACGGCTGGGAACGCCCTATACTGACCGACTCGGGGGGATTTCAGGTGTTCTCCCTCTCGGCC
>CAZHHF010000312.1:0-1617 GCA_964531905.1 uncultured Bacteroides sp. | reverse complement strand
ATGCGCAGTATCAGGGATAATGGTAACAACTCTGATCCTTCAAATGAGCCGAGATACAGCTACGACAGCTATGAGAAAACACTCCTTGCCCTGAATAATTTCAACGGTGTTATTCCCGAGAAAGGGAAAAGAAGTACTTTTCGTGATTTCGTAGACACAGCGGCATGGTCCGGAAAACGCATCCTTGATTTGTCTCTCAAAGAGAAGAGTTCAAAAAGACTTTTCTCAAAAGATCCAGGTTACAATAAAGAGGTTGTAATTGGATTGAAGAGAAACGGCATTGATGAAATGATAGATCAAGAAAAGTTTCAGAAGATTACGGAAGATGTGCTGCAGGAGGTGGATATCTATTCCAATTCCATAACTTTGCTTCAGAACCGCTTTGTGAGTCCGTTGTCGGCGATAAGCGCAGATTTTTACAAGTATGAAATAACCGATACAGTTCCGGTAGGGGGAGAGGAATGTGTGGAACTTACCTTTTATCCTCATAATCCGGAGTCTTTTGGCTTCAATGGAAAGATTTTCGTGGCCGACAGCAAGAGAAATCCTTATGTGAAGAGGATTACTATGCGTGCACCTAAAAATATCAATGCCAATTTCGTAAAGAATATTGTCATCAGTCAGAATTTTGCAATAGATAGTCTGGGCAAACGACATAAGACTCTCGATGATCTAAGTGTTGAGCTCCAGATTGTGGGAGGCACTCCTGAGCTGTTGGCTCAGAGAACCGTTAGAAATAGTAATTTCTCGTATGGAGATCATGACGGCTTCAAGGAGTTTGTGTCGGATCTCGGAAACCACATTGTGCTTGACAGTGCTTCAAACCGGAATGATGCTTTCTGGCAAGAAGCCAGGATGGTACCTTTGTCGTATGCCGAGCAGAAGATGGTAAGCATGATGGGCGATATGCGAAAAGTGCCACTCTATTATTGGGGTGAAAAGTTGCTCAAATTGCTTGAGAGTGGATATTTTACCACGGGGAAAAAGAGTAAGTTTGACATCGGTCCTTTCAACACGTTTGTAAGTTATAATTCTGTGGAAGGCTTGCGTCTAAGAGCCGGAGGCCACACAACGGCTCACCTTAATCCGCATTTGTTCGCTTCCGGATATGTGGCCTATGGCTTCAGGGATCATCGATGGAAATACAATGTTGAACTTGCTTATTCCTTCAACAGAAAAAAGTATCATTCACGGGAGTTTCCGGTTCATGACATCAGGATTACAAGCCAGTATGATCTCGACAACATTGGTCAGCATTATCTTTTCACGAATGCTGATAATCTCGTGCTTTCGCTTAAAAGAAAGCAGTTTGAGCTGTCTACTTACAGGGGGCTTGGAGAGGTGATGTATAATCTGGAACTCAATAATCATTTCTCTGTCAATGCCGGATTCAGGCTTGAGCGACAGTTTGCCACAGAACAGGTTACATTTACCACAGCCTCCGGCATATCGAAACCTTATTATTCCCAGGGAGCCTTTTACCTTGGATTGAGGTTTGCAAAGGATGAGAATTTCATGCAGACGAGAAACAGGAGGATACCGGTGAATAATGATAATCCTATATATCAGCTCGCATCCGAGTATTTTCCCAAGGGACTTTTCGGGTCGGAGTTCACC
>CAZHHF010000311.1:0-1618 GCA_964531905.1 uncultured Bacteroides sp. | reverse complement strand
GCGACGAGGTTCGAGTGATCAAATATGGTGACTCAGTGGAACTCTGCGGCGGAACCCACGTTGACAACACCGGTAATATCGGTATGATCCGTATAATTTCAGAAAGCAGTATCGCTGCCGGCATACGACGTATCGAAGCCATCACCGGCGAACGCGTTGAAAACACTATTGATGAGATCAACAACACATTGCGCGACATCGCTGCGATGTTCAACAACGCGCCCGACATTACGCAGGCAATCCGTAAATCGATCGAAGAGAACGCCGATCTGCGCCGTCAGGCTGAAGAATATTTCCGTGAACGCGTTAATAATCTTGCCAAACGGCTCTTGGAAAACGCTGAGACTATCAATGGAATGAAAGTTGTTTCCCTCAACGGCAACAATCTCCCCGACCTCGTGAAGAATGTTGCATTCGCCATCCGTCAGCAATCTCCCGAAAACACAGTATTCCTCGGTGCGACAGTCGACGCCGGCAACCGCCCGTTGCTCACCGTGATGATTACCGACGACATTGTTAAGAAAGGCTACAATGCATCGGCGATCGTTCGCGAAGCAGCCAAAGCCATTAAAGGTGGCGGCGGTGGTCAGCCCGGATTTGCTCAGGCCGGAGGTAAAGATGCCGACGGCATCAGTAATGCGGCTATGAAACTTAGAGAATCATTGAATTAATTCAAAAACTATAAAACAACGGCCTGAACCTACGTTTTGGGCCGTTGTTATTTACCAGTAACATTTACTTAATGGAGAACAACAGTCTGAAGCCCGACGAGTTCGAAGGAAACAGAACACTCCAGGTCAAAGAAGATCCACGAACCCGTAAATCAGGTAAAAAGTGGAAAACGATTCTTATTATTGCGGTCATTGCTATTACCGGAACGGTCGGCGCTCTTTTACTATCGAATGAAAAGAACAATAAAGAGCCTGAAACACCGATAGTTGAGTCGACTCTTGAAAAAGTTGATCCTATCACCGAAGAACTGAAAAAATTCGGCACGGTTACCTTGCTCGGAAAATTCGGTGCATCTCCAACAACACTGATTATTGATTTCAATACAATGACCGGGACGCGCAACTACAACGCGACCCCTACCGAAAAATATTCACTGAAAATCGAGTCCGTCGACCGCGACAACGATGGTAATTATACACTGACCATCACCGATTTGCTCGAAGGGAGAATCCCCATCGGAACATATACCGGTCAATTCGACGGCGACACATTTAAAGGCGTCTATAACTCAAAACACGGGAAACGACGCAATTTTGATTTCTCGATCTGATACCGATTACTGTTCGTAACCTTTCTCCTGTTATTTATCGGAATAAAGCGCATTAAACGACTTGTCAAGACGAGAAACAGGATCGGAATAATGATCCCCTGGCACACTCTGAAATTCTACTTCAATTCCTGCTGTCCTGAGCAAGTCCAGAATGATCAGAGTATTTTCACCTACTGAATTAAATGCCTTGACTTTTGACCTTGATTCCTGATCACCGAGAAGAAAGAATCCTTTACCTTTTTTCGATGGTATCTTCCGGCTTTGCATCCAGTCGAGAAATCCTTCATACCAGAATGAACCCGACAGGGAGGCGATAGTCCGGAATGTATCGCAAAC
>CAZHHF010000310.1:0-1622 GCA_964531905.1 uncultured Bacteroides sp. | reverse complement strand
TACAACGCTGCCCGTTACGGATATATCGATGACGTTATCGAGCCGCGCAACACCCGTTTCCGCATCATCCGCGCACTTCAGCAGCTTGCTACCAAGAAGGTTACCAACCCGGCCAAGAAACACGGAAACATTCCTCTGTAATTCCTGGCGGCACTGACCTTTAAAACCAATAAATCGGTAACAAATGAAAAAGAAACTATTTATAACACTCGTCGCCATCCTCGGGATTGCGTCGGCTGCTTGCGCCCAGGGCCGCAGCGGACTCAAGATCAACGAGGTGATGGTTGTCAATGAGAACAACGCTATCGACGATTTCGGCGAGCGTCATGGATGGATCGAGCTTTTCAACTCCAACCATGCGCCGATGGAAATTTCGAGCGTATATATCACCGACGACAAGAACCAGCCGAAAAAATATCCGGTTCCGTTAGGCGATGTAAATACACGTATGCCTAAGCGTCAGCACGTCCTTTTCTGGGCCGACGGACGCCCCTCCCGTGGAACATTCCACCTCAATTTCGTTCTTAAACCCGGACAGGACAACTGGATCGGTGTCTACGATGCCAACGGAATCACACTCATCGACTCTGTTACCGTTCCGGCATCATTGCAGCCCGGAATGTCCTACGCCCGTGTAAACGACGGACTTGAAGGATGGGAGGTGAGAACCGATGAAGGTAGTCTCTACATCACCCCTTCGAGCAATAATGTGATCCGTGAGGAAAATAATAAAATCGCAGCATTCAAGGAAAAAGATGAAAATGGATTCGCCATGACACTCATGGCGATGTGCATTGTGTTCTCGGCTCTTCTCGTGCTGTGTCTCGCATTCCTTGCTATCAGCAAAATCGGTTCTGCCATTGCACGCCGCAACAAAATGGAAGCTCAGGGCATCTCTGTCGCTGAGGTGTCGGCTGCCACTACTACCGAACACGATTCAGGAGAAGTTATCGCAGCGATCGGTATGGCTCTCCGCGACCATCTTGAAGCTCACGATCAGGAATCGACAATCCTTACAATCAATAAGGTGCGCCGAAGCTATTCACCGTGGAGTTCCAAGATTTACGGAATGCGCCACATGCCCAAATAAAAAGCCATTTTATCATTCCTATTGTAATAAAACGATTTTCCAATGAAAGAATATAAATATAAAATCAATGGTAACCTCTACAATGTCGCTATCGGCGATATTGAAGATAACATCGCTCAGGTAGAGGTGAATGGAGTTCCTTATAAAGTTGAACTCGAGAAAGCTGCCGCACCCGTGAAAGTTGTAAGCGCTCCACGTCCGTCAGCCGCTCCGCGCACTGAATCAGGCGAGAAAGTAATCGCAAAACCGGCTCCAGCTGCCGGAGGCGCATATTCAGTTAAAGCTCCTCTGCCTGGAGTTGTGCTTTCGATCAATGTTAAGGTCGGTGATGTTGTAAAAGCAGCCGATACTGTTGTCATGCTCGAGGCTATGAAGATGGAAAATGCAATCCATGCCGGACGCGACGGTAAAGTAGCATCAGTCAACGTCAACAACGGAGACTCTGTACTCGAAGGCGCCGTACTCATCACCATAGAATAAATCGCTTTCACGTTTCAAAAACAGTAAACAGTTAAAAAATGGAACAATCATT
>CAZHHF010000309.1:0-1631 GCA_964531905.1 uncultured Bacteroides sp. | reverse complement strand
ACAACGTCAAGGCTTCAAAGCTATGTAACTTTTACGCTACTTTCGGTGGTAATCGTGAAGATCCTGATTCGTGTGTTGTTTTCTTTAATTTACTACCGGATAATTATGAGATAACCAATTCTGATGCCGTCTGGGTGAAGAATATAGCAGCCCTTTCATCTGACATCTCTTTTTGTCTGTCTGCGATAAACGATGCGGGGTATTCTGAGTATTGGGACTTGGAGATCAAACCGTATCTAAACAGGTATATAAACTCTTACCCGGTATCCGATGAGACTCTTGACGCTATTCATGATACGATGACAGAATTTTCCGGTCCGGAAAACTTATCCGAAACTTATTCAAATATTTTTGTCCTGAATATCGATAATGCATTCAATCTTTCTGATGAATCGTTCTGTTGTACACCGTTACTTCTGGATAAAGAGATGGAAGCACGCTTCAGGCTTGACTTTCTTAAAGTTTACACACATGAAAACTTGCATCGCTTAAAAATATCGGAAACCTTGATCGATAAACTGGAGAAACTTAAGACCGATGCTTTCTACAAGGAAAATGAAACGATAGCCCGCGCTCACGGGGAAGGACTGAATGAAGCAGTTGTAGTGGCTGCAGAAGTCTATATTTCACACAAGATCGGTCAACGTGATGCTCAGGGAGTATATGATGAATTCAAAGAGTATGTTGACGGCAGTCTTGTTCTGGCTCCAATTATATATGTTCATCTCGACGAGAAACTTAGGGACGAAACTCTGAATGATTTCATTCTCCGTCTTTTTGACAATGGCGTTATTTCGGTTGGTAACGTCCAGGCGGAATATGAGAAGGCCATGTACCAGCTCCAATCACAAATCTAATTGCTTCGCTTGGATAAGAATTGATTTCCGGTGGGGTTTACCAGCCGCCTGAGGCTCCGCCTCCACCCGTCATACCGCCGCCGAAGCTTCCACCACCAAAGCCTCCACCGCCGCCAAATCCACGACCTCCACCGCCGCCGGGGATAATCATTATGGGCGGTTCGACAGTCTTGGCTATGGTATAGGGGATATTATGTGTGTTTCCGCAGTTGCGGCAACGGTACATGCGCACCCCTTGACCCTCGTAACGTGTAGTGGGTTGCCGTAGCACACGGTTGGCTGTCAGGTAGTCGGCACGTGCGCCACAGTTAGGGCATACGGTATAGTTGGTTGATGAGTTGACATATGGAATGATATCGGTCTCGTTACATTTGGGGCATAGCCATACATCATAATCGACCGAGTTTATTTTTTCCTCGATATCCTGAGCCGGCGTGAGATAATCATTGTCGTGAACCTCGTCAACGCGGTGCATTGTTGTGCCGCAGTTGGGGCAATCGTGGCGATGCAGGCGAGTGTGACGCCTCATGAGCCACCATGCTCCCCAAGATATCACACCGAGCCCAAGTGTGATAGGTATGGCCATAAATATGATGACCCTTAGATTGTTGGGACGACGTTATCGTTCAGGATCAGGTAATTTACGTGAATTAAAATAAATCAGTGTGCAGACTGCCAGTAGCGCTATAACAATGATGATCTAAAAAGATCCGTAACCTTTTATGAAGTCTTTGAGGTCTTCCTCGTCTGTTTCAGTGCCGGGAGTCTGGTTAT
>CAZHHF010000308.1:0-1654 GCA_964531905.1 uncultured Bacteroides sp. | reverse complement strand
GGTGTCGCTTCAGATACGCATCCAATGTCTCCCCCTCAACCCATTCCATCACCACAACCGGAAACTCCTCCCTGTCACACTGTGGCGAATCAACAAAAAGCTCATTCTCCAAATAACGCAACGGCAATACATATGACGAGGAAATGACCTCCAACTCATCGGCAATCTTTCGGTAGCTCTTTTCACGTCCTTTCTGCTCCTTGATGAAGCACTTCACAGCATATAGCTTGCCGTCGTTCTCATCCCTCATCTTGAAAACAACTGCAAAGTTACCACTCGACATCACCGGATCACCATATCCATCAAGCATAGGCCTCAGCGAAGCCAACTCATTAAAATTGTCCTCTGCCGAAAGTATCGCTTCCCTATATTCCGATATCAATGGATAGTCCATACCTCAAATTGTAAAGTAAAAAGTAATACGTCAATAAAACAAAGGCATAACCTGTTGATAACATTATTACACCCCGAGAACGATGGAGGGATCAATATTCAACTCTTTCGAGATGCGTCTGCCAACCTTAATTGTCGGCTCAAACTTTCCTGACAGAAAATCGCATAAACGCGACGGACTCACCCCTATCTTCTTGGCGACAGCCGCCTGCGACAATCCCATTTCATACATTCTTAACTTAATCAAGTCAACTAAAGACGGTTGTCCAATAGGATAATGCACATCCTCATATTCCTCAACCAGACTCGATAAAAGATAGAGTTCAATACTATTAGGATCATCATCAGGAGTTTCATCATTTACTTTTGGAAGCAACTCATCAATACGAGCCATAGCCCAATTATACTGGGTTTCGTTTTCTATTTTTGTCTTTACAGTATCCATATTGCTTCTGTTATATCTGTGAAACATCTTTAATTTTATCATATTCAGCATGAGTGCCTACAAATCTAATATAGATGTACTCATGCTTAAATTGGATTACTACGATCAAGCGAAAATCATTCCCCTTTATATTGAATACATAGTGTTGATTACCAACACTGTCAACGGAATTAAAAGTTGCCTTGACATCAGCAAAGTTAGTCCAATGACTCTTACGAGTTTTTGTGTACCAATCTTCCAAAGCATCCTTTGCCTGAGGATGTTTATTGTAATACTCTACCAGAATCTTCTTTGCTACTATATTCATATAAGAGGATATTTCGTAATCATATGGTAAAGTTACGAATAAAATATTGAATTACAAAACCTAAGTTCAAGAACACTCATAAAACCATACAGGAGACCCTTATGCTGATTTACATATCGCTTTGTCATGTCATTCTATTCAGAGTTTCTCGTGGGATAAAAAATGACGGAAACGACCGATTCACATCGACCGCTTCCTATCGTTTTTAATAATACTTTTCAAACTAACCTAACATCATGAAACGAAAATCAAATTATTTATCAGACTTTCTGTTATTATAACATTGCATCATAAAAGTTGGTTCATTCAAAAGTATTATTTTTTCATTTTTTCTATTAAATCTCGAATTATCCCGAATTCAATCCTCAAAACAATCCGATTATCCCAAACATAATCCTCGGAATTATCGAATTATCCCGAAATTATCAGGTGGGATTACTCTGCTGGTTGTGCTGCTGCCGGAGTTGCCTCAGGTTTCTTGTAGCCATCCTTCTCAGCACGCTCGCTCA
>CAZHHF010000307.1:1289-1671 GCA_964531905.1 uncultured Bacteroides sp. | reverse complement strand
TTTTCCCCATCTCTTCATGGGGAATTCCTCCTATTATTCTCAACGCAATCAACGAATTACCGACGGAAGAGAATACCATCCACCACATGGTGGCAACGTGTGGCGATGACTGCGGCTATGCGGACCGCATGTTCCGAAAGGCGGTTGAAGCTAAGGGAGGTCGAG
Source organism: uncultured Bacteroides sp. (assembly GCA_964531905.1). GTDB lineage: Bacteria > Bacteroidota > Bacteroidia > Bacteroidales > Muribaculaceae > CAJUPY01. The sequence continues at coordinate 1,506 of CAZHHF010000307.1, read as the reverse complement.
TGCTTGTCGCGGCCACAGTCATTATGCCCAATAATTATGTAACGCTGCCGGGTTTTGACACTGACTCCCCCGAACTCGCCGCATCGAAACTCGCCGCTATGCCGGCCAGAGTTGTCGAAGTTGCACGAATGATCCGTGAGAACCGTGAAATAACGTCTGTTACCCGTGGCTCTTTCCCTGGTTTTAAGACAAAGTTGATTTATCCTTGGTTCGTGCG
>CAZHHF010000307.1:0-1279 GCA_964531905.1 uncultured Bacteroides sp. | reverse complement strand
GCGATGAGCCCGAAACCGTTCCACGCGACCGATGCCTGCGTCGGGTGCTCACTTTGCGCCCGCTCATGCCCGACGCACAATATCGAGATGGATGCACACCGGCCTGTTTGGAGCGATCATTGTGCCTTCTGCCTGCGCTGCTATCACGTTTGCCCTCATCACGCCGTAGCCTACGGAAAAGCCACTCGTTCAAAACACCAGTATCTCAATCCAACCCTCCCTCTGTGATCCAGAACCTCAACTTCTATAGAGCAGCCTCCCGGCCTGCTCTTTTTTTCAATCGATCGAAAAGAAACACAACGATAAAGTTGCGTTTAAGAGAATAATTATTTATCTTTGCAACATGATAACAAAAGAACAAGTTGAGAAATTCTTGGAGTACTTTAGTCTGAAGGTAAAAATCTTCGGAATTCGTTTCCGTGATGACCGACAGAAAAATCAGAACAGTCTTATAGAGCTTGGCATCACGCCTAATCAGCGAATGGAAGTGATAATGAACCTCAACTGCTACGATTATTCTGAAGGACCGATCGTGGATGCTTTGAACAATCAAGGTGAAATGTGGGTATTCGGGAAAGATGTGAGGGGAAATGAAATCTATATCAAGATCACGCTTGGAAAACCAAACTCCCATACAATATGCATTTCGTTCCACAAAGCGGAACATCCTATGTCTTACCCTCTAAAAAATAAAACGGATGGAAAATAACAAGCTTTTACCAGGAGAAAAAATTTTTCAGGAAGTTAGAACTGCAACTTTCCGAAAGGAGGAATTGTCTTATATACATACTGGTATTATAGATGAGGAGGGAGAGATGTGGACAACCACTGAAATGGATGAAGCTAATTTATTTCAGGTTTACAACCAATACCGTATCAAACATGGTATCCCCTTCCCCGATGAGATCTCAGCGATAAGGGAACACTATGGTTTGTCAGCAGCAAAAATGTCGCAGATACTCGGCTTTGGCATAAATCAGTACCGGATGTATGAAGATGGCGAAGTTCCAAGTGTTTCTAACGCCCGAACCATCATTGCTGCTCGTGAAAAAGATGTTTTCCTATCGTTTGTAGAGGCATCTAAAACTGAAATGACTGCGCAGGAATATGCCCGGGTTAAAAAGAAAGTTGAAGCTGCTGCTGGCGATTACAAACCTCTCGTTCAGCCGTCGGAGTTTTCCGGTTATCGTTCGCTCAATCATAATAAGGTTTCAGGCTTAGTGAGTTTCATTATCTCAAACATCGGCTCAACCTTTGTCACAAAGATGAATAAGTTGCT
>CAZHHF010000306.1:0-1677 GCA_964531905.1 uncultured Bacteroides sp. | reverse complement strand
TCCGACCGAACTGACCCGTCAAGGTCCACTTCCGATATTATATTTTATGCATGGCGGAGGATATCTTATGGGTGATGCCAACACTATGGCTACAAAGCCAGATGTATTGACCAACGGATTGCAGGCAGTCTTAGTAAGTGTCAACTATCGCTTGGCTACCGTGGCACCTTTCCCTGCTGATCTGCATGATGCCTATTCGGGTCTCGAATATATTCATGATCATGCTTCAGAATATGGAGCCGATCCAACCCGTATTGTAATTTTAGGTGAAAGTGCAGGTGGAGGACTGGCAGCACGTCTTGCGATATACAATCGCGACTGCGGTAAAGTTCCCTTGTGCGGTCAGGCATTGACCTATCCTATGCTTGACAGCCGCACCGGTACCGACAAAGATCTAATGCCGGATCACTATGCCGGACAATTAGTGTGGACACCGGCTTATAATCGTCTTGGATGGGAAACTTTGTTGGGTGGCCAGAAATTGCCGGAAAATGAACTTCCATATTATTCGGCATCTCTCTCAACCGACTTGTCAGATCTGCCACCCGCATTTATAGCAGTAGGCACTCTCGACCTTTTCTGTATGTCATGTCTCAATTACACTGCACGCCTTTCTTGTGCAGGCGTAAATACAGAACTTCATACCATCCCCGGAGTATTTCATGGTTTCGATTTATTGGTTCCGGATTCTCCCCAGACTAAGCTATACAATCAGCTTTGTATAGCTCAGATCAAACGAATGTTTGGTGAATAATTAATAGATCACAAAAAGATCAATTTTCTAAATAATAAAAAATTAAGACAATGAGTAATTACAGCAAAACACATGTAGCCGAAGGCACACCACGTACAGAGCTGCATGACACTCTCGCACTCACTGGTGCTGAGGTATCGGTCAACAATCTTCCGGCAGGAACAGTAATTCCGTTCTATCACAGCCATAAACAGAACGAGGAAATCTATTTCATCGTAGCCGGTAAAGGCTTTATGGAAATCGACGGTGAGAATGTTCCTCTCGAAGCAGGCGATTGGCTTCGCGTAGCTCCCGCCGCAAAGCGCAAACTCCACGCGGAAACCGACATGACCGAAGTCTGCATTCAGGTAAAAGAAGGTAGCCTTACAGAATGGACTGCTGATGACGCTATTGTGTCATAAAAAAGAAATCTAAAAACTTATTGCCCAAATAGGCCATCTGCGGCGTTGCTATCAGCGTCGTGCATCTGACCTATACTGACAAACCTTAAAGGGCCTGTGTCAAAACTTAAGATTTCGACACAGGCCCTTTAAGTATTGATTTTTTTAGATTATTCGTAGCGTATTGCTTCGATAGGATCGAGTCCCGATGCTTTTTTGGCCGGATACCATCCGAAGAAAACTCCGGTGACGGTACATACAACAAATGAAAGCACTACCGAGTAGAGCTGAATGTATATCGGCCAGTGGGCGAGAACATTCACTAACCACGATGCGAGTACACCAATGATGATTCCGATGATTCCGCCGGTGACACTGATGATTACGGCCTCGATGAGGAATTGTGACAGGATATCGATTCCACGCGCACCGATCGACATGCGCAGACCGATTTCACGTGTGCGTTCCGTTACCGAAACATACATGATGTTCATGATTCCGATACCGCCTACAAGAAGCGATATTCCGGCGATACAAGCGAGC
>CAZHHF010000305.1:0-1694 GCA_964531905.1 uncultured Bacteroides sp. | reverse complement strand
GAGAGCCGCGGGCTAATGAAAGTGTGAGCGTTAATGTCAAGATTACAGACAGCAAGGGAAATGTAATCTGTGATGAAGTCAAGTGCGAAACGACAAACGACTTCGGCGTAGTATCGATGAGCGTAGGCAACAGCCTGACCTTCGCGGAAGCCGACTGGAATAATTTGCCGTTCTTCATCGAAGCAAATGTCGACGGCCGCCTTATCGGCCGCCCGCAGCTCTTGTCTGTTCCAGTAGCTGAACATGCAAAGCATACCGGCTCGCTGACTAAAGAAATACTTTGCTCGAAGGTATGGGGGCATAAATCTGGCGATTCTTCAGAAACATTGAAATTTACCAAAGACGGTAGATTTGTAATCACTGAGGACAGTAAAACTTACAGTGGCAGTTATATTATAGATGGTAATATTGTAAGTGCAGTTTACGATTCTGGAAGAGGTGAATTCTATCACTACAATGTGTTGAAAAATTGCTTAATAAATGATGGTGCTACTTATAAATAATATTATATAAGTTGGTTTGTGCTTATTAGAAATGATATGAATTATGCAGAAATACGTTTACAATATACGGGCTTTGATGGCAATAATTATATTGATCGTTGCATACGCTGCGCAGGCGCAGATTGGCTATCAGGTGTCGTTGCTGAACACGGCGACCGGAGAGCCGCGGGCTAATGAAAGTGTGAGTGTTACTGTCAAGATTACGGACAGTAAGGGAAATGTAATCTGTGATGAAGTCAAGAGTGAAACGACCAACGACTTCGGTGTAGTATCAATGAGCGTAGGTAACAGTGAGACCTTCGCGGAAGCCGATTGGAATAATTTGCCGTTCTTCATCGAGGCCAGCGTAGACGGCCGCCTTATTGGTCGTTCCCAACTCCTGTCTGTCCCTGTAGCCGAGCATGCAAAGCATACCGGAACATTAACAAAAGAAATACTAATGAGTAAAACATGGGACCGTTTAAGATTTGATGATACTCGCGCATATCTATACTATTCTGATGGATCAGGGATTAAATATCGATTTAATTATTTTATTGAAGGGAATTTTGTCATATTGTATAACGGATATTATGTCGAATATGGTCCTGATACACCTACAAGTAATGGTCTATATATTTTTAACGACATCGAAGGATTGTTACTACCAATTCGAGGGGTGAGTTAACGAGATGCGCGCATTTATAAAAAATCGATATAAAATATCATAATAATTTGTAATGAAAAGAATACTACTTGTGATGATATTGGCATTCGGGTGGTTAAGCTCGTATGCCGCTTTAGATTGCGTTGCAGTCTATGATAAAAACGATGAAGTGAGCATCATACCGATAAATGATGCGTCTGAAATCTCATTTGAGGGTAATGTTATCTATATCGGATCATATTCATTCAACATGGAACTCTTGAAGCGCTATGTGTTCGCCGACTCGGGTACACTCGGTATCGAGGAGATCGATGGCGATATTCCGGGGTTGAAAATTGATCCGCGAGGTGTGATTACGTTTGACGGCAAAATGTCGAACGTGACTGTCGAGGTCTGGAATATCGGTGGCGTCGCACAGACGTTTGTCAGAAACGAGAATACGGTAGATATAAGCCGTTTGCCGTCGGACGTGTATATAGTGAAAATTGGCCAGTCAACCATTAAAATCCTAAAGCGATGAAAACGAAGTTAATCACATTGCTCAT
>CAZHHF010000304.1:0-1703 GCA_964531905.1 uncultured Bacteroides sp. | reverse complement strand
ATTTGCTTGAAATAGGATCCTTTTTGGATGTTATAGATTTGTAAAATAGTTTAAATCGGATTGTTATGATGCGTCGCACTTTATCTGAATCCTCTCATGAAATCAAGATGTGATGAGGTGTCGGTAAGGAAATCTATGATTCTTTTTAGTTTTTCGGCCGATGGTATAATTCGGTTTTCTCCTAAGTATATTTCAGATCTAAGGTCGGTTGGTAGCGGCGTTTCGGTTCTGTTGTCGGTTATGACTGAAACGAGCTTATGAAAATCATCAGCATTAAATGGAATTGATCCTGAGTCGATTGTGTCCTCGGTGGCAAGATCATAAAAAATTCTGTCGGGGGTCGCTGTGAATGTGGTCCGGGCAATTCCAGGAACCTCGATAAGGGCATCTATTCTTGTAGTATCGGATGTTTTCATAAATCGGCAATATCGAAGTCTTCGGCGTCGTTTCCTACAGGCATTCGTCGGCGGAGTTCGGTGAGTTTATCGTGATCGCAAATGGCGGTTATGATATTGTTTTCTGCTGCGTGACCTATCGGCCGACCCATCGGATCGAATATATAGGACAGATTATCGTAAACTCCGAAAGTGTCAGTGCCGGCACGGTTCGCACCAACCACGTAGGACTGGTTCTCAATCGCACGTGCAATCAGAAGATGTTCCCATGCATACGCACGAGCTTGCGGCCAGTTGGCCGGAACAAGCAGTACCTCATAGAGTGATCCTACGTTTCGGCACCATACAGGGAAACGGATATCGTAGCAGATCACCATTGCGATATTCCATCCGCGGTAGCGTATTATCGGACATCTCTCACGTCCAGGAGCGAGAATCTTGCTTTCAGGACTGATACAGAACAGGTGACGTTTGTCGTACACGACTTCATCGCCGCTCGGTTCAACGAAGAATGCGCGGTTGTAGACTGAAGTTCCTACACGGCACAGATAGCTCCCGGCGATTGCTGCGTTATAGCGGTTTGCCCATGAGCGCACTGAAGTCATAGTTACACCGCTTGATGGCTCTGCTATTTCATGAATGATCTCAGCATCGTCGGCAAACCCGGTTGAAAATAGTTCAGGTAATACGATCACATCGGTATCGGATGGGAGAGTGGCGATGAGTTTCTCTACAGTGGCGAGATTCTCGTCGCGCTGACACCAGGCGATGTCAAAAGGGATCGCGGCGATTTTTAAATTTGATGTAGGCATGAATATCAGTCAGTTGCAAAGTTCTCGGGATGGCAACCCGTAAAGTTTCGGTAGTATTGCTTGATGTTTTTTAAATCGGCTACAATGTCATCTGTCGGCTCAAACGTGCGTGTAATTGTAACTTCTTTTTTCTTGAAGTCAATGGCTCCCAGGGCGATGGGTATGTTCGCCTGCTTTGCAATTTGCAGGAAGCCGGTGTGCCAGTGTGTTGTTCGGCTTCTGGTTCCCTCAGGTGTTATAGCGAGGACGAGTCGGTCGCTGGTCTTAAATCGTTGGGTCAGCACCTCGACGAGTGAGTAACTTTTCTTTCGGCGCGGAACCGGAACTCCTCCTATCGCTCTGAAAAAATATCCAAGCGGCCATACGAACCAAGATTCTTTCATCAGGAATCCAGCTTTGCGTCCTACCGACATGTAGGAGTGTTTTCCGATTACGAAATCCCAGTTGCTCGTATGCGGGGCTACGCAGATGATACATTTGGGATAGTCGGGAACAG
>CAZHHF010000303.1:0-1709 GCA_964531905.1 uncultured Bacteroides sp. | reverse complement strand
AAGAACATCTATCAAAAGCATGAACACGGAGAAAATAATTGAGACAACAGTTGTTGCTCCTCCTACAAATAGTCCACCGACAGCCGAGAAGATAAAAATCAACAGTGTTAAAACTATGACTATCATGTGACCTCCCATCATGTTTGCGAAAAGACGCACAGTAAGTGCCGCAGGCTTGGTGAACATACCGAAGATTTCGATCAAAGGCATGATCGGGAGGGGGAATTTGAGCCAGAGTGGAACATCGGGCCAAAATATCTCTTTCCAATAATGTTTAGTTCCGAACAGGTTCGTGACGAGGAATGTTAGAATCGCCATCACCATTGTCACGGCAATATTTCCTGTAAGGTTGGCACCACCGGGGAAGATGACAATAAGGCCGAGAAGATTCATCACAAAGATGAAAAGGAACACCGTCAGAAGGAACGGGGCAAACCGTTTTGCTTTGTCGCGTAGCGTTGATTTGATAACGGAATCATACATGAACATGATCAATGCTTCGCATGCGCCTCTCATTCCTCGGGGAGCTTTATTACCGTTCTTACGATACCAGGAAACAAGTCTCATTGCGATTGTTATCACAACTGCAAGGGTGATGAACAGCGCAAGCACGTTTTTGGTTATCGAGATGTCCCACGGACGAATTTCCTCGCCGTTCACAATTTCAACAACTTTTCCGTGATTGGGGCCTTCGGATGGTATAATAAATGTTGTAGAACCGTCTTTCCACGGCTCTCCGCCGGTAACTCTGGCTGAAGAGAAGCAATGAAAGCCATCGGTTCCGAAAACGATAACCGGTAACGGTATGCGATGGTGATGTGCAAACGGAAGTTCCCATCCGTAAACGTCGCCGAGATGCTCAAATATAATTTCCTTAGGATCGATCTTCGCTTCGGCTTCATTCTCAGCATCAACTACCGACGCCTCACTAAAACCGAGGGCCATGAGTGACGCGAGAATCAACAGAACTATTATGCTTAATATTTTCTTCACCATCGCTAAAAAATACAAACTGACACTATGTTATTATCTATATCGGCAATACCGCCTTCAATCTCGATTTGCGACTGCTTGCCGCCTGCTGTATACACAATTTTACCGGCGACAAGAGTCGAAATCAGTGAGGCGTGGTTCTGAAGAACAGTGAATAATCCTTTCTCGCCAGGAAGAGTCACCACACTTACTTCGCCTTCGAATATTATTGCTTCGGAAGATATTATCTTAAGTGTCATATAATGAATAAAATTCAGTTAAACGAGACCTTAGGGTCGATTTACTTTACCTCGTCAAGAAGTTTCTTTCCTTTCGCTATAGCTTCGTCAATCGTTCCAACGTTAAGGAATGCCTGTTCAGGATACTGATCCATCTCTCCGTTAAGAATCATCTTGAAACCACGGATAGTTTCGCTCAACGGAACCATTACACCAGGAAGACCAGTAAACTGCTCTGCGACGTGGAAGGGCTGAGAAAGGAAACGCTGTGCGCGACGTGCGCGTGCAACCACGAGCTTATCTTCATCGGAAAGTTCATCAACACCGAGAATCGCGATAATATCCTGCAGCTCGTTATACTTCTGAAGAAGCTGTTTAACAGCCTGAGCGACATTGTAGTGTTCTTCGCCAATGATATTCGGATCGAGAATTCGAGAAGTTGATTCCAGCGGGTCAACGGCAGGATAGATACCAAGCTCAGCAATCTTACGGCTCAAC
>CAZHHF010000302.1:0-1727 GCA_964531905.1 uncultured Bacteroides sp. | reverse complement strand
TGGCGTTTTTTTTATCCCATTTGCATCTTATTTGAACCGCATTGCACGAGCCGTGTGTCCCTACTTTTAGTGTGGTTGTTTGATTATTTGAACCGCATTGCACGGTTTGTGCGTCCGCTGTTAACAAGTTGAATTACATCAGATTGTAGGGCTACTTCGCGGAGCAACCGGGTCAAATAAACATCCTCCATCTCCGATACCTGAACCTGTAACCGAAGCAGAACCAATGCCGGTAAATACGTGCGAAAGGCCGAACACCGGTACATTCACCTCTGCTTCATCACACAACAGGATCTCAGATAAATGGATTGTAGGGCTGCTTCGCGGAGCAGCCGATTCCAATGACCTTTTAAGGCAACTATGGTTATTCTGAAAAATTTTGGTATGTTAAAATACAGGTAGAGGCTACTGATAAAAAGAAAAAGAGTATCTTTGTAGGATAAACTCTACAATATCACAACCCTACACCTACTATTTGATATGAACCGAAAAGGCAAGCTATATTTCAGGTACGGAACAATGGGATCAGCGAAAACTGCCCTTCTGCTCACTACAGCTTACAACTTCGATGAACGCAACCTCAACTATCTGTGCATGAAACCGATAATTGATAACCGTGAGAAGCAGAATGTTATCCGTTCCCGAATAGGCATTGAGAGAGAATGTCACTGGATATATGGCGACACCGACCTCTATAACTTTGCCCGTGAATACTTCGAGCAGACAATGACTGTTGTCGACTGGTTTCTTATCGATGAGGCACAGTTCCTCACCGAAGCACAGGTCGACCAGCTGTCAAGAATTGTAGATGACTTCGGAAGCAACGTTATCTGCTACGGTCTCCGCACCGATTTCAAGTCACGGCTCTTCGAAGGATCACGCCGACTGTTCGAGATCGCCGATACAATCGATGAAATAAAATCGACATGTACCTGCGGCCATAAAACCATCATCAACGCCCGCATCGACTCCAACGGAGACTTCGTGGAAGACGGCGCGCAGGTAGAAATCGGTGGTGACGACCGCTATATCGCCGTGTGCCGCAAATGCTGGCGGAATAAACGCATCGAGCAGATGCAACGTCATTCACTCCCCTTTATAGAAAGCCTGTTAAAATAATATACCCATGACTATCAGCGATTTCAACCATATAGAATCAGCATCGGCGCCCGATACCATCGTCAGAGAAGCACTTCTATGGGCCGCCGACCACATCAACGATCCTTTCACTAAAGGGAGCGTGATGATACTCGACAATCGGGTAAAAGTCAACTTCGAGGAGGTCGAACTGCGACATGCCGGCGATGCCATGCTCGAAGCACATCGGCGATTCATCGACATCCATGTTCCCCTGCTCCACCCCGAAGCGATCGGATGGGCTGTTTCCGACGATCTTCAGATCGTAAGCCGGCCTTATGACACCGATTCCGACATCGAATTTTTCAGCGATCCGTTTCAAGCTACGGTCGAGATTAAATGCGGACAATTTGCCGTGTTATATCCCGAAGATGCCCATGCTCCCAACATAGGTAATGGCATCCACCGTAAAATGTGCATCAAGATACCGGTTTAGCGCCATGAGTTTACGATTTTTAACCTTATTATTAAGGAAAGTTTAGTAACTTTGCGCTTTCAATCATTATATACAACCATTTATACTCTAAACAGAACATGGCTCAACAAGAAGATGTATTTAAAAAAATCGTTTCTCACGCCAAAGAATACGG
>CAZHHF010000301.1:0-1748 GCA_964531905.1 uncultured Bacteroides sp. | reverse complement strand
AAGAGGATCGCATGACGAACGGGTAAGTAGCACTGCATCAATCCCAAGTGCAGCAGCCGAACGAAAAATCGCGCCGATGTTGGTTGTATCCACCACACTATCAATCACAACTACCCTACTGGCATCTTGGCACACATCTTCTGCCTTTGCCTCCGGCTTACGGCGCATCGCACATAAAACTCCGCGCGTTAGCTTGTAGCCGGTCAACGATTCAAGGATATCACGCGGTCCAACGAACACATCCATATCGGGTACACGTGCAATTATACTTGCCGCATCGCCGGTAAGGTGACGTTGCTCACAAAGCAATGAGACCGCTTCGTAACCGGCATTAAGAGCCACATGAATAACCTTAGGACTTTCAGCTATAAATATACCCTTCTCAGGTTCAAGACGATTACGCAACTGTGCCTCGGTAAGAGATCCGAAGAATTCCACTCCGGGATGATCAAGAGAATTTATTTCCGTTACGGCCATAACATCAAAATTAATTCATCGTCAAAGTTACCACTTTTTTCAATCATCAGCAACTATGACTTAAGGGCGCCGATGCAGTGTTAAAAACTTATAAAATACAAGCAAAAGCAATAAATAAAACATAACAAGTTGGTCAATAATCAAAGTTACTCTTAAATTTGCAACTTAAATACAACCACAAAACACCATGTAATTTGGTGAATTTATTGTAACTTTGCACGTTGAATCAATAAACCGTTATGATAAAAAAAATTGCCATATCCCTGTTCCTCATCCTGAATTATCTGGGATTCACAAGCTGTAATTCATCATCGACTCCCGATTATGGAGAAATCACAATCAGTTCCGACGTGGCTGTTACTGGATTCTCTCTTATAAATAACGACAAGATACTGAGCAATCTCGACTCTGTATATTTTTCGATCGATCTCAATAATGCGAGAATATTCAACGCTGATTCACTTCCGGTAGGAACTAACGTTTCAAAGTTATTGCTTTCCATAACCACTCCCGACGGAGTATCAAAAGTAGAACTTAAATTCAAAAATCTAAACAACACCGATACCGTTGTCAACTATCTTGAAAATGCATCTGACTCGATCAATTTCAGCGCCGGTCCGGTGATACTGCATGTCGTTGCCGCGAATAAAGAGACTTCACGCGACTATACGATCGAAGTGAACGTTCACAAAATGGAACCTGATTCACTTTTCTGGGATATCAACAGCCGCCGCACACTACCGACTAATTTACAGTCACCAACCGCACAAAAAACAGTGGAATATAAAGGAACGGTTATCTGTCTGACTGCGGACGCCAGCCGATATTCAATCGCTTCCACTAAAAATCCCAACGGTGAATGGACTATCAATAATATAAACTTCGGTTTTACCCCCGACATCAACTCGCTTACCGCCGCCGATAACTCACTCTACATCCTCGACAATCAGGGCAATCTATATAGTTCGGCCGACGGCATAACCTGGAGCAGTTGCGGAACCAAATGGTACAGCATTACCGGCGCTTACGAATCAAGGCTGCTCGGAATAGTTACTGAGGGATCTCGTTATTTCCATGCCACCTATCCCGAGACAACCCGCACTGAAGTCGATCCGCAATTCCCGGTTGAAGGGAACAGTGCATTGTTCACCTACTCTACGAAATGGGCTACAGCACCCCAGGTAATCACTCTTGGCGGACGCAACTCCGAAGGTAAAGCGCTTGCCGAGACATGGGCATACGATGGAAAAAGTTGGGCTAACGTATCAGAT
>CAZHHF010000300.1:0-1789 GCA_964531905.1 uncultured Bacteroides sp. | reverse complement strand
ATTCATTTGATAAAATTTTTATGGCAACTACTGCAGATTTTAAAAATGGTATGTGCCTCGACATCGATGGCAACTACTTCTTCATCGTAGAATTTCTTCATGTGAAACCCGGAAAAGGTCCGGCTTTCGTTCGCACAAAACTTAAAAATGTAAAAACCGGCCGTGTTATTGATAAAACATGGAACTCTGGTGTTAAGGTTGAAGAAGTCCGCATAGAGCGTCGTCCCTATCAGTTCCTCTATAAAGACGGTGAGGACTATAACTTCATGCACACCGAAACTTTTGAACAGGTTTCAATTCCCGGAGTCAGCATCGAAGGAGTTCAGTTCCTTAAGGAAGGTGATATCTGCGAAGCTATGGTGCATGCAGCTTCTGACACAATCCTCACCTGCGAGATGCCGTTGAACGTTGTTCTTGAAATTACATATACCGAACCTGGAATCAAAGGCGATACCGCAACCAATACCCTCAAGCCCGCAACATTGGAAACCGGTGCTGAGATCCGTGTTCCCTTGTTCTGCAACATCGGTGACAAGGTACGCGTTGATACCCGTAACGGAAGCTACGTTGAACGTGTAAAAGCTTGATCGGTAGGAAATAAGCCTTACGATAGATAACAATAGCCGCGACTTGAGCCGTTATGCTCATGTCGCGGCTATTGTTGTAGGACGGCAGGTGTGATAATATTTGTGATGGAACGCGCCCGATAGAAATAAATTATTTGTATATTTGTAGATTGAAAATCTGCGCTGTCGCTGTTGCCGGTGATTGGCGATTTGGTTACTGTAATGAATTAATAATTAAAAATAAATATATAGTATAGTCATGAAATTCAATGTCCCGAGCAAGACCCTCTACGGATACGTTTCGGCCGTATCTAAAGTCATAAACTCGAAGAACGCGATGTCGATTCTTAATAATTTTCTATTTACCCTGAAAGGTAATCAGCTTACCATAACGGCATCCGATCTTGAAAATACACTCACGGCACGCCTTGAAGTTGCCGAGGCCGAAGGAGAAGGCCGCTTCTGTGTTGATGCTCACCGCATTGTTGATCTTCTCAAGGAACTTCCCGATCTCGGTATCACATTTGAGATAGATGAGAAAACCCTGGCGATCACTATTACCTATCCCGGCAGTAAGTTCGATTTCGTTGGATTTAACGGCGATGAATATCCTTCGACAGTGGAGTCGGTTGATCCCGATGACGTGCTGTCGTTTGACTGTCCTACCGCACAGATCGTTTCAGGTATTGACAATACTATGTTTGCTGTCGGCACTGATGCCGTTCGTCCTCAGATGATGGGTATTCTTTGGGACATCAAGCCCGAAGGAATCACATTCGTCGCTACTGATACACGTAAGCTCGTGAAATACAGCAACTCGTTGTCAAAACCTGGCATTACCGGCTCATTTATCCTTCCGGTGAAACCCGCAGCCGTTTTAAAGAACGTGTTTGCTAAAGAAGAGACTATAAGCGTTGCCCTTGATCCTAAGAGCGCAACATTCTCCACACCTACATTTACGTTCAATTCACGTTTTATCAAGGGTAACTTCCCCGATTACAATCGCGTTATTCCGCAGAATAACCCCTATGTCCTCACTATCGACCGCATGAAGTTCCTTAATGCCGTTCGACGGGTAGGTGTATTCGTGGATCCGGGACATGGACTCGTTAAGTTCAAGATCAATCCCACAAGCCTGGTGATGAAAGCTCAGGATAACAACTTCTGCACATCGGCAGTTGAAACACTCCCGTGCGATTTTACGGGAACTGAAATGGTTATCG
>CAZHHF010000299.1:0-1803 GCA_964531905.1 uncultured Bacteroides sp. | reverse complement strand
GGTTACCAGATCAACGATACCGTGGTAGTGTTCGACCGTGTGCGTGAAAATGTAGGCCTTTACCCGAAACAGGACTTCTTCACGATCATCAACAAGTCGATCAACTCAACTTTGTCGCGTACTATCATGACATCAGGCACCACACTCCTCGTGTTGCTCTGTATCTTCATCCTCGGTGGTGACTCGCTCCGCAGCTTCATCTTCGCAATGATCTTCGGTGTAATCATCGGTACACTCGCTACAATCTTCATCGCTTCGCCTGTCGCTTACATCACCGACAGCCGTCGCAAATCAGTAAAGAAAGCCTAACTTTACCAAGATAACAATCGCAAAGGGCGCATCCCCGACCGGGGTGCGCCCTTAATTTATACATTCCGAGAATAGACTTATCACATTTTTTTCGTAATTTTGCACATAAACTATGGGGCGATATCTGTCGATAGATTACGGACGCAAAAGGTGCGGGATTGCCGTTACCGATACAATGCGCATTATTGCAACCGGACTGAAAACAGTCGCGGCCGCCGACCTTATATCATTTCTTAAGGAATACACCTCGATTGAAACCGTCGACCGGATTATAGTGGGCCTGCCTACTACGATGCGAGGTGAACCGTCGGAATCGATGCGCTACATCACTCCAGCAGTCAACCGGTTGAAAAAAGAACTGCCCGACATACCGGTTGAATTTTTCGACGAACGATTCACTTCGGTTATTGCCCACAAGTCGATGATTGCCGGTGGCATGAAAAAGAGCGACCGCCGCGACAAGGCCATTGTCGATGAAATCTCAGCGACCATTCTTCTTAACGATTATCTACAGAGCAAATCATATCAACAATGAAACTTCCCGTATATCTCTACGGACACCCCGTTCTGAGAAACGTCTCAAACGAGGTCACACCCGACTATCCCGAGTTGAAGACACTTGTGGAAAACATGTTTGAAACCATGTATTACTCAGAGGGAGTAGGACTCGCAGCTCCCCAGATTGGCCGCAACGACCGCATCGTCGTTATCGACGCTGATCCTGTAGCAGAAAGTTTTCCAGAATGTGCCGGACGCAAATTCACACTCATCAATCCTGAAATTGAAATACTCGACGGCGAACCGGTGTCACGTGCTGAAGGATGTCTCAGCCTTCCTGGCCTCAGCGAAGACGTAAAACGCGTCGAACATATCCGCCTGAAATGGGTCGATGAGAACTTCCAGCCTCATGAGGAAGAAATCTCCGGTTTCCTTGCCCGCATAGTGCAGCACGAGTGTGACCACCTTGAAGGAAAGCTCTATATCGACCACATATCGCTTATCCGTAAACAGTTGAACCGCGGAAAACTTCACAACATCATGGAAGGACGCACACGTTGCGACTATCCGGTAAAATACGCCCCTAAAAAACGTAAATAATCCAAAACTCTACAATACATATATGGCCGACGACAAGAAAGTTATCTTCTCAATGGTGGGAGTGTCAAAAATCTACCCGCCGCAGAAACAAGTATTGAAAAACATCTACCTTTCGTTTTTCTACGGAGCAAAAATAGGCATTATCGGTCTCAACGGATCAGGTAAATCATCACTTCTAAAGATCATCGCCGGAATCGACAAGAGCTATCAGGGTGAAGTTGTGTTCTCCCCCGGATACTCAGTTGGTTATCTCGAACAGGAACCGCAGCTCGATCCCGACAAGACCGTTATTGAAGTGGTACGCGAAGGCGTAAAACCTATCATGGATCTCCTTGCCGAATTTGACAAGGTAAACGAAAGCTTCGCCGACCCCGAAGTTCTTGAGGATCCCGACAA
>CAZHHF010000298.1:0-1804 GCA_964531905.1 uncultured Bacteroides sp. | reverse complement strand
AATAAGGCAGCACAAATGATAGGGTGTGACCCGGCCGACTGTGTGGTATTTGAAGATTCGTTTCAAGGACTTGAAGCAGGACGTAGGGCCGGTGGACGTGTCGTAGCGCTGGCGACTACCAATCCTCACGATAAATTATCGGGTCTTGCCGATTTTATAATAGATTCATTTGTGGATTTCGATCCCGACTCTATTTTTTAGAGCGGATCAGGTCTCAGCTGTTATGTTGAATGACCTGTTAATGAATAAAAAATAACTGCCTCCTTTGACGGAAGCAGTTATTCTTATATTCGTTTTATTAGTGATTCTTTATTTTACGGATGCGAAACGATCGGCGATGAGAGGTTCGATATCAATAGATGTGTACCACAGGCGATAACCTCCATTGTGAGCTTCTTCCTCAGTGAGACATCCGAGTGATCCGTCGGGTGCGATTGTCAGGGCAGAATATGCGCTCAGGGTGGGGCATACGGTTATAAGTCGATGCCATGTTGTTCCATTGTCATCGGAAGCATAGACCGATACATTCTCGCGGGAACTTTTCGAGTCGGGAATGCTATGGAGAAGATATTCTTTCCCGTCGGCTGTCGTGTAGTTGATAATGTCGCCGTTACATGCCGGTTCATTGAGGCCTGAGACAACAGGTTCACTCCATGTTTCGCCGCGGTCTTCTGAAATGGAGAACTTACGCCCTGCTTTAGTGCGGTTTCTGATGCTCATAAGAAGACGGTGATCGGGAAGTTCAACGATTTTTGATTCGTCGCCATCATTGTCGGTTATAGCGGGAGATGCAGTCCAAGTGTAGCCGCCGTCATCGCTATATACAGCTTGTACATATAGATGACTCTTAGGTTTGGGGCCACGTACAACGGCAACGAACATGAGTCGGCCATCTTCGGTCTGGAGTGCTTTTCCTGAAGTAGCAAAGAGAGTGATCCCTTTGATAGGTTTATCGCTTACAGAGTCGGTAGAGAAGAATGCATCGGAGATATTGAACGGTTTACTCCATGTTGCGCCATTGTCACTGCTACGCGAAACCATAACTGTTGCGTGATTGTCGGGTGTAGATTGCCAAAGACCGTTTCCATGTGTCATGATACAGATGACATCTCCGCTTTTTTTGTCAACAACGAGAGCGGGGTCGCCATATCCTCCTGTCTCATCGTGGGGGACAACGGTAACAGCCGGTGTCCATGTTTTACCATTGTCAGTGCTGGTACGGCAAACGACGTCGATTCTACCCGGGAGGTCGGCATTGCTGTCAATTCGTTTGTCGGCAACGGCGACAATAGTTCCGTTATCGGTTGTCGCCAAAGCGGGTATACGGTAAAATTTAGAATCATCGTCACCAGGACTCCACAAAAGTGAACGGTGTTTTATGTATTTAAGGTCACTATTGTCGGTAGCCTGCTGGTTAGTGGCGGCAGATGCGGAGAATGCACACAATATTGTTATCAATAATGTGACGGATTTGTGTAAAACGTTCATTTAAGGATTATGGTATTAAAGTTATTAAATATTGTAATCGGTTTTAGATATAAGAATAATTGCAAATATAGGAGATTTGGTTAAAATTTTCATTGTGTCGGGTGTGATTTTTTTTCAAAAAGTCTTTTTTTGGATGAAATAGATCATTATTCATTGCAATGTTGTAATGACGGTGTAGCAATTATCTATCGACTATGACTGCAAAAACGGCCGGTAAACTTATAAAAAAGGATATTTGAGTTAATGTTGTGCGTTATTTATTAGGCAGTTTCCTCTTTTTTATTAACTTTGCGTCATAAAGTTAAAAATCAATCAT
>CAZHHF010000297.1:0-1829 GCA_964531905.1 uncultured Bacteroides sp. | reverse complement strand
ACTGTCACATCAAAATCATTTTCAAGAGAGGCGATTATCCGATGACCGTCATTTGGCTCATGCTCCAGTATTGCTCGGCGCAATGGGTTGAAAAAGTCAAGCATAGCCTGTCGGCGTTCCTTCACATTTTTGCGCTGGCGCCCATACCATGACTTCAAAGTGGCCACCTTCTCATAGTCAATATCGTTCCACAGTCCGCCTTCCCCTCGAAAAGTAGGCAATCCACTCTCGCGGCTCATTCCGGCTCCTGTAAAAAACACTATCTTATTTTTCTTCACCATCCTAATTCTCCTTATCACTAATATAGATGTTTAAGCCTACAGACTACTTGTTGACGTTTGCAAGTATGACTACTTTTACAGTATTTCCAAGAGAGGAATCTTCTGCAAGTCCCCATACCACGTCACAATTCTCAGAAAATCCCGTAACAAATTCGTTGAGATACTGCATCTCTTTCATTGTAAGGGGACACTCTGCCTCGGAAGAATGGATTATTGTAATCATGACCGTTGAAGCCCAGTTGATTATTTCCACAGCCTCTTTGGATGTGATGGCATTCTTGAGAGCGTTTTCCACGCGATCCTTCCATTCAGCTTGTCCAATGAATGAATGTTTCTCTCCGTCTTTATTCAGAAAATTTAGATAGTCATGATAGTCAATCCCGATATATTTAGACTTGAAATTATCAAAAAATGGTCCGAAGTCAAACGGCTCGTGATGTTGTATTATATTTGTCACCATAAACTATTGAGTGGATGTAGTCTGAATGGCAAAATTGCCATTCAGACTACTAAGTTAGTGATTGTAGTTGAATATTACAATCTTTTCACTGTGGAGAGAGAAGAATGTCATTTGTCATCATCTTCATCAAAATAGTCGTTAGCCATAAAGTATTTAGAGATACCACTTGCGAGACGATCTGTCCAACGGTTTCTCGCTTTGCGCTCACGTGCAAACATGGCGGGGGTGCCTTCAGCATCCGCTGTGAAAGACAATGTATTGGTAATTGAGATTGTGGCTGCTACTGTCTCCACATCCTGATTAGCTCCGATATAAGTAAACAGCCACCCCTTGCTTTTAAGTGATTCAACAAGACATTTTATCGCCTTGCCATCATATTCACGAGAGGCGTTTTCATAGCCATCGGTTATCACCGTGACAAGAACTGCGTCATTTTCAGCGACATCCCTGCTCAGTTTGGTAAGAGCGTTTCCCATTGCGTCGTAAAGCGGAGTGCAACAGGATGGCTGATACTGCTTATGCGTCAATTCTTCAACTTTATCGGCCTCCACGTTATCATATATCGTCTTGACCGAATGAGAGTTGAAAGATACAAGTGTAAGGAAATGTTCCTGATTCTCATGTCTCTCTTGGGCTGACCGGATTGTCTGTACTGTCTCGTTCACTCCCTCAATTGCTTGTTTCTCAATGCTGGTCATTGACCCGCTCTCATCGAGTATGATGAGGTTAAAAACTCTCTGTTTCATAGTTATGATTGATTTAGTTAACTTTCTCTCCTTTGGAATTGATTATCAGATGCTCGGCTCCTCCATCTATTTGGCACTCAAACAGATCGGCCGAGAAAGCATCGATTGAATTATAGAGCGGAGGGGTAACAGGTCTGCCATTCTTGTCTATCAGTCCATAATGGCCATTGCAACTGTAATGCCATAGATTTGCCGGTTTTCTAATCCGGGTGCCATCTTCGTTAAGATCATCGGAGTAGTACTCCAACGTATAGATATAGTCATAGACGAAATCATCGGTTACATTGCCATCATAATCAAGCCTCTTCTTGGAGTTATCAGCCAACATAACGACTATACCAC
>CAZHHF010000296.1:0-1840 GCA_964531905.1 uncultured Bacteroides sp. | reverse complement strand
GATATTATTACTGATCACTTCGGGTTGAACAGCGTAGTAATATCCTACATATTTTACTGTGGTGTCATTACCGTTGGAGTTGACAAAATCTTTATGGTAGAATAGTCGCATTACTGTCTGAGCGATCCTGATCACTCTGCCTGAGCCGTAGGAATTAGTAATATAAAATCCGGGGAACTTTTTGGCAAATGCTGCCGGAGTGGCATAGTTGGCGGGATTCTCTTTATAGATCTTGTAAAGCTCTTGTCCAAGTTCTTTCGGGAGTTTTACATGGACATACTTGTTGGCTGCATAGAAAAGAGTATCGCTCTCTTCAATAGCGTTACATTTATAGGTAACTGATGTGATCTTATTATCGGGATCATAATAGCCTTCGGGTGAGAAATCACTGTAGATAGGCGACGGGAGCGGTTTGGTAAGGGGATAGATGTCGAGTCCCATTGCGATTAGTGAGTCACCAATGATATCAGTTGAAGGAATACGGAATATCATTCTCAGTGAGTCGATATTCTCGATTGGAACATTTGTGGTGTCGATTTTGGATGCCGCCATGAATTGTGTTACAAATTCGGACTCGAACGATCCGTAATCATCGGCATGTATTTTGCCGAGTACCTGCGTAATTGTTCTTGACTGTATCTTATTGTTGCTTACAGAGTGTCCGGTGACGGTGAAAGCGGAGTCAATCACAATTTCCATCTGATCTTTTATGAGAGACGATCCTATATTGTTGGTTTCCTCACACGCCTGGAGTATAAGTACCAATACCGAAGTAAGGATAATATTGGCGAGATGTCTTAGTTTCATGTCGTTATAGTGGAGTATTCTCCGGAGGTTTCAGTTAGAGAGTTGCGTAGAATTCTGCGTAGATGTCATCATATTTCTCTTCACCAGGATAGGGAAGGAAAGGTTTGCCTGATTGTTTCGCATAGTCAATCAGTTCCTGTTCGATTCCGCTGGATGCTTCCACTATTGCATCGGCATGGTCTATAGCAAGCTTATTAAGGGCAATATAATCGACCTTTCCATCTTTTCCTATAATTGATTGGAGATGCTCGTCGTTGAATCCGTCCATTTTCAGTTTTTCGATAAACCGTTCGTTAAGAATACCGTCGAATCGGTCGTTGAAAAGCGAATAAATGATTTTTGATGTACGGAATGCCGGGTCTTCGTTGTAATTGTTTTTCAAATATAGTGGTGCGAGTGCGGTAATCCAACCGGTAGCATGGATGATAGCCGCCTCCCAACGAAGTTTTTTCACAGTTTCGATGACTCCACGTACGAAAAAGATGATTCTCTCGTCGTTGTCATCGGGTGTGGCGCGTGTTTCCAGATCGGTTACTGTATGATGCTGGAAATAATCATCATTATCAATGAAGTAAACCTGCATTCTTGATGGTTGGAGTGTTGCAACCTTGATGATGAGGGGGTGATCGGTGTCATCAATTATAAGATTCATGCCCGAGAGTCGGATTACTTCGTGAAGCTGGTTACGGCGTTCGTTAATAATACCGTATTTCGGCATGAAAGTCCTGACCTCATAACCGTGGCTCTGTATCGACTGCGGGAGATCCCTTCCAAGTGTGGAAAGTTCTGTCTTAGGCAGATATGGGGCAATCTCCTGTGAAATATAAAGAATCTTGGGCTTACTCATTATGTAATGCTTATAAGGACGAATATGTTAATCAACAAAATTATAAGATATAGCGTAAGTTAGCACTATTTGTCTCTTTTTAACGATACGTGACAATCAACTGAATCACAGTAGTTTGCTTTTTAATGCCAACGTTGAAATGAGATAAATTAATTTTGTGGACTAACTTATGCTGCAAATTTACTA
>CAZHHF010000295.1:0-1856 GCA_964531905.1 uncultured Bacteroides sp. | reverse complement strand
CCGATGGCGGTTCATTACGGAAAATCACACCATATTCGCTATTTTCATTCCAGAATTCACAGAAATGATTCAATATCCTGAAATAGGCAAACGCTCGCAAATAGGCTATTTCTCCAAGTACTTCCTGACGGCGATTTCCCGAAAAATCAGAATCGGACATTCGTTCCACTGCGATTTCAAGGAAATTTGCATTTTTAATCATCGCGTAATCAGAAGTCCATTCAGTTGCATCAGAATAGTTGAGCAGCGGTAGATAACGCTCGGTATAGTACACAGCGTTACCCATTGTAAACTTTTTGGGTCGAGTCATCGCACCCGACTTGAACGAGCCGCTGACGGTTGGATAAATAACGTTTGACACGTTGCCCGGGAGCTGCTGATAAACTCCGTTAAGGGCAAGTTCAACGGCCGCCGGAGTGGTAATCGCTCCATCAAGGTCGGCCTGATATTTAGGGGGAAGATCAACTACATTTGTCAGGTCGCACGAAACAAGAGTGAGCGACAACAAAGTCATTGTCAATAACTTTTTCATTTGTTTATATCTTTAAAGTATTAGAGACTAATTTGTAAACCGGCTGAGAATGAACGGATACCGGGATAAGCGCTGGTGTCATAGTTACCGCCGTAATTGCCCGAGTTGACAGTTGCGGCGTCAGTTCCGGGATAGGATGTGATTGTAAACAGGTTGGTAGCCGATACAAAAATATTTCCACGGAAATGCTTGCCCAACGGCAGATTATAGGTAAATCTAACCTCTTGCAAACGGAAGAATGAAGCATCAAACAATTCGTAATCCGACATGCGGGGAACACCTTCACCGATATAAAGTGCCGGTAACTTGCCATCGCGGTTGTCATCACTCCATCGGTCATTCAAACCATAATCAATTAGACCGCAAAGCTGTCCGGGGACATTTTGAAGGGCTTTGCTATAAATTTTCTTTCCTCCAATCTGGAAACCGAAATTGAAGAACAGGTGGAAGTCGCGATAACGCAGATTGGCTATAAGGCCTCCATAAACATCGGCCTCGGGGCTACCGATGATAGTGCGGTCATTATTATCGATTATACCGTCCTCATTAAGGTCAACATACTCTATGTTACCGGGCTTGAGGGTGTTGCCGTCGTAGTAACGTTGTCCTTTTTCGGCTGCATAGTCGTTAAGTTCATCAATTCGATCCTGAGATTGAATGATTCCATTATGTTTCCACCCAAAGAACGCACCCATCGGATAACCCTGAGCGAGTACCTGATTACCCGAGCCATGAACGATTGCATCAAGAGCAGCCTGAGCACGGCCTTCTTCAACAAGTTTTGTAACCATATTACGGTTATGCGAGAGATTTAGTGTAAGGTCGAGTTCCCAGTCACGCTGAGCAATTATATTACCTGTCGCATTAAGCTCGATACCTGAGTTACGAACAGAACCGATGTTGCGCGGCATTGAGCCTGAGGTAGCACTCGGAGGGAATGAGAATGACCAGATGAGGTCATCGGTGTTTTTCCAATATCCCGAAAGTGAACCGCGAAGTCGGCTGTTGAAGAACGCAAAATCAAGACCAAGGTCATATTGAGTTGATTTTTCCCAGCGGATATCACGGTTACCAACCTGTGAATGATAAATAGTATTTGCTCCGTTGTAGCTTCCCGACGTGTAGATATCTCGGTTGGCATAAGTTCCAAGGTTCTGCACACCGGTACGTCCGGCACTTGCGCGCAGTTTGAGGTCATCTATAAAAGTAAGGTCTTTCATGAAGCTCTCATTATTGATGCGCCATGCAACTGCACCCGAAGGGAAGAAACCGTAGCGATTATTTGCACCAAACATCGACGAACCATCATAACGACAGGTAAATG
>CAZHHF010000294.1:0-1875 GCA_964531905.1 uncultured Bacteroides sp. | reverse complement strand
CGCACGTTGTGTCGGTCAGAAGAAAGCACGCGAAATATGGTTCCTGTGCCGCCAGTATTCGGCTCAAGAAGCGCTTGAAATGGGAATGGTAAACAGAGTCGTTCCGTTGGAACAGCTCGAGGACGAGACTGTCGACTGGTGCAAGACTATCCTCAGCCGCAGTCCGATGGCTGTCAGAATGATCAAGCGCGCACTCAATGCCGAACTCGACGGTCAGCGCGGAATGATGGAGTTTGCCGGCGATGCCACTCTTATGTATTACCTGATGGCAGAGGCTCAGGAAGGAAAGAATGCTTTGCTTGAAAAGCGCGATCCCGATTTCGGCAAATTTCAGAAATTTCCGGGCTGATGCTTAGGGCGGAATATCGCCGTTATCTGCTCCATTTCAAGGAGCCGGCTATTACGTCGCGTTCCACGATGAGGAGTAAGGAAACGTTTTTTATAAAGATATATGACGATGCCGATCCTTCGAGGTTCGGCATCGGTGAGTGTGCGCTGTTTCGCGGACTCAGTGCCGAGGATACTCCCGATTATGAAGCATGCTTAGCAGAATTTTGTCGTAATTTTGACGGAACCGGTGAACTGCCCGCTATAAGCTCGATAAGATTTGGAGTGGAGAGTGCGCTGGCCGATATGGCTTATCGTTCAGGAGCGATCCCGACCGATGCGCTCAGCTTTAAGATCAACGGTCTGATATGGATGGGGGATAAACCTTCGATGTATCGCCGTATCTGTGATAAGTTGTCGGCAGGATTCAGTTGCGTGAAACTGAAAATTGGCGGGATAAATTTTGAAGAAGAACTTGATCTGCTGAACTTTATCCGATCGAATTTCAGCGCGTCGGAACTGGAACTCCGCCTTGATGCCAACGGCGCGTTCTCAACCGATAATGCTCTCGGTAATCTTGAAAGACTCAGCCGTTTCGATATTCATTCGATTGAGCAGCCTGTAAAACCGCGTCAGTGGGAGGCGTTTGCCGATATTATCAGGCGTTCTCCGATACCTGTTGCGCTTGATGAAGAGCTTATCGGGTGTGTCTCCGATACTGAGCGTAACCTGCTGCTCGACGTTCTTAATCCCCACTATATAATTCTGAAACCATCGTTGTGCGGCGGTTTCAGAGCTGCTGAAAAATGGATTGCGAGTGCCGTACAGCGTGGAATAGGGTGGTGGGCTACCTCGGCTCTTGAGTCTAATGCTGGATTGACTGCTATTGCACGATGGCTCAGTCGGTATAACGTTACTTTGCCACAGGGACTCGGTACCGGCGCACTCTACACTGACAATCTGCCGTCGGTACTTGAGATAAAGGGAGAGTATCTGACAGTCGGCGCTGATGCGAATGTGCCGACGGCCGGTTTTGTAAATACTTTTTTCAGTGAAACACAGAATATATGATTTAACTGATCAGGCGCGAGCCTTTCTTGATGAATGGGAGTCGGCGTCGGAATATATATCGGCTCATACGTCGGGATCGACAGGAGTGCCTAAAGAGATCAAACTGCTTAAGACCGACATGATCAAATCGGCCGAAGCAACGTGCCGCTATTTCGGCATTGGGAGCGGTTCAAAGATGGTGTGTCCGCTGTCGGCCGATTATATTGCCGGAAAGATGATGATTGTGCGGGCGATAGTGTCGGGAGCGGAACTCCGGATGGAGGAACCGAGTAATAATCCATTGAGGAAAATATACGGTCATATTGATCTTGTTCCCGTGGTGCCGTCGCAGTTGCCAGGGTTGTTGCTTACCGGTAACGATATCGAAAATGTGATTGTTGGCGGTGCGCCTGTCGATGCGGCTATGGAACTATCGCTTGCCAATGCGCCGTTTCGTAGCTATGCTACCTACGGCATGACCGAAACATGCAGCCATGT
>CAZHHF010000293.1:0-1893 GCA_964531905.1 uncultured Bacteroides sp. | reverse complement strand
GATTTTTGCAGATGCCTGAAAATTACGCAGTTATGTTTTTATGCAAAGCCGATAAGTTCTATTTCGAATATAAGGGTTGAGCCTCCGGGGATGCCTGGCTGGTTAAATTTGCCATAGGCTTGCTCGGCCGGGATGTATATTTCCCATTTATCGCCTACTTGCATTTGCTGAAGTGCTATTATCCATCCTGGAATTAGTTCGCGGAGCCGGAATGCGGGGGCAACTCCTCCGCGGCTGCTGTCAAATGTTTTGCCGTTGATTGTTTTTCCTGTGTAGTGAACTGTGACAACACTATTACGGGTCGGATTTCCCGATTTTCGGTTTCCTTGCCGGATAACTTTGTAGAGTATTCCTTTGTCAAGAGCTTTTACACCGGGTTCTTTTGCTTTGGTTTCGAGCCATTCACGATTTTTTATAACATATTCCTGTTTTGCCATGTGAGATATCATTTAATTGAGATATCATTTAATATTGTTTCAAGCGCGTCTTCGGGTTGGAGCCAATTTATTTCAGGGTCCTTTTTTAGCCATGTGAGTTGCTTCTTTGCATATACGCGCGTATTTTTTTTCATTCGTGCCACGGCAGTAGGGTAATCCATCGCTCCTTCAAACCATGCGAACATTTCTTTGTAGCCAACTGTGTTGAGGGAATTGAGGTGTCGCATGGGCCATACGCGACGCGCTTCATTGATGAATCCGTTTCCGATCATCGAGTCAACCCGGTTGTTGATTCGGTCAAAGAGTGTTTCGCGAGGATAGTCGAGTGCATATTTAAGGATGTTGAAGTCGCGCTGTTTTTTCTGGCCGGTTCGCAACATTGAGTAGGGACGTCCTGACTCGAATATTATTTCAAGGGCGTGGATAAGACGTTTGGGGTTGTTCAGGTCGACCTGACGGTAATAGACCGGATCGAGTTCGAGCAGATCGAGCCTGAGTTGCTGAAGTCCACCGCGATGGTATATTTCCATTGCCCGCTCACGGTTCTCGGGGGATATGGTTGGTATATCGTCGATACCGTTCACTACCGCATCGACATACATCATCGATCCGCCGCACAGAATGGAATATGGCGATTTTTTCCATAATCGTTCAAGCAGCGCGAGTGCATCTTCCTCGTAGCAGGCAGCGCTGTAATAGTCTTCCAGTGATTTGGTGGCTATGAAATGATGAGGAACAGCCGCGAGTTCGTCGGGCGACGGGGCGGCTGTTCCTATTGGTATTTCGCGGAAAATCTGTCGGGAGTCGGCCGACACGATTTCTGCGTTGATTTGTTGTGCGAGTTTGACAGCGAGCGCTGATTTTCCTGAACCGGTTGGCCCGGTTATAACAATCAAAGTGCGCTCCTTCATCATTATCGCTTCTTAGGCCTGTTATCGTTCGGCTACGAGCTTAGCTATCTCAACGATTACGTTGGTCGCTTTTTCCATTGATGGAATCGGAACGAACTCATAGCGGCCGTGGAAGTTGAGTCCTCCGGCAAAAATGTTAGGGCAGGGGAGTCCTTTGAATGAGAGTTGAGCGCCGTCAGTACCACCGCGGATTGGAACAACACGGGGTGTCACGTCGGCGTTGCGCATAGCTTGCTCGGCGATTTCAATAATGTGCATCACCGGTTCGATTTTCTCGCGCATGTTGTAATACTGGTCTTTAATCTCGATTGATGCGCATGCGGGGAACTCGTTGTTGATCTTGCGGGTGAGATGCTCGAGTTCTTTCTTTCTGCGTTCGAAGCGGTCGCGGTCGTGATCGCGGATTATATATGTGAGAACTGTTTTCTCAACCGATCCTTCGATCGACACCAGGTGGTAGAATCCTTCGTAATCTTCGGTGTGTTCCGGGGTTTCCCAGCGGGGAAGCATGATGATGAACTGGTTGGCGATGCGCATGGAGTTGA
>CAZHHF010000292.1:0-1925 GCA_964531905.1 uncultured Bacteroides sp. | reverse complement strand
AAGTTTCTGTTTCTGATTTATTCAACTGGAGTTTCCCTTTCAGAAAACCATTCCTGTCAAGTATCCCAGTCCAATAGAACACCTTCATATTGGAGTCATAATCATCGTAATGATCGGGACAGTCCAACGTGGCTTCCAATGAAAGGCAATTAAGCGATTCCCATTCAATAACAGCGTTGAGATAACCGGCTTTGAGAATATTGCTCATCGCCGTTGCAAAGCATAAGAAACTGGTCTCGCAAAACGAATCCTTTTTGACCGGTAAATCATACGATACGACTCTGCCTGTGAATGTCTTTGCCATTGTATACGCTTCTTCCCAAGAGGAATTTGGGATATGGACTAAAGCGTCTCCACCGCAATTACTCCAGCCATACTTATGAAGAAAAACATCCCAATTCGCCCTTGTTGGATTCCGTTTCACTTCAGCGACATCGGGATTATCTTCCCATATAGTGCCAACGCTGCTTCCCGGAACGAGTTCGGGATGCAGTTTTGCCCCACATTGCAGCAGTAAATTTTTCATAACAATGGATAAATCCCCATCATATTCAAGGGTCAGTCCCGGAATTTCATTCATTGCAATTTCTCTTCTCATCATTCTCCAATATTTTTACAAGTTGTTGCATACCTTTTGAAGCGACCTCTTTGATATGAACGAATAGATGTTTACAACCGTCAGGCAATGACACTTCTCCGGGATCAATCACTATCACCCGACAATCGGAACTTATCCGTCTGATAAGATCCGCTGCCGGAAATACCATCATTGTTGAGCCAATCACCACGAAATAATCAGCCTCCTTTGTTACTCTAACGGCCTTTTGCCATAGTCGTATGTCGATATTCTCATCAAAATAAATCACAAACGGACGGATTTGAGAGCCGTCGGGTGCTTTGTCGCCGATATGAATATCGGGATTATCAGGGTCAATTGGCAGTGGGTTGTATGGATTTGCGGAAGATGTATTCTTCAAGGCCTCGCCATGCAGATAGATTACATTGGTTGAACCGACACGTGTATGGTAGTCATCTCCGTTTTGGGTGATAACTGTCACTTGATACTCTTTATCCAATTCGGCGATGATATGATGCCCCTCATTAGGCTCATGTTCCAAAATGGAACGTCTGAGCGGATTGAAGAAGTCAAGCATCGCCTGTCGTATTTGAGTGCAGTCCTTGCGACGGCCACTATACCATGACCGAGCAGACGCAACCTTCTCAGCATCTATCTCATTCCATACGCCACCCTCTCCACGGAAAGTGGGCAGTCCACTCTCCTTGCTCATGCCGGCTCCTGTGAAGAATACTATCTTTTTCTTCATATCATTTTATATTGCAGAGTAGTATGGTCTCAACTTTATTGCCAAGGCTTGGATTTTGCATCAAACTCCATTGAATGTCGCTTTCTTCAGGTAATCCCGATACAACATAGCTGATGACTGACAATTCATCCATCATGATGGGACGTTCACATTCAGGGTTGTATCCGATGATGAGCATGAACGTTTTACACTTATTGATTATCTCCACGGCTCCATCTGAACCAATTGCATTAGCCAAAGCATCTGAAATTCTGTTCTTTGATTCGGCACATCCAAAGAATGAATGTATTTTGTCTGCATCTGCTGAAAATACCTCCCAATCACGTTTGTCGATACCCATGTAAGCATCCTTTAATTGATTGAATAGAGCCTCAAAATCAATCGGCTCGTGATGTTGAATGATGTTCATATTCGATTGGCGGTTAAATGAGACTGGACGGCACGAGGCCGCCACAGTCTGCGAAGTTAGTGATTGTGGTTGAGTATTAGACTAAGTCTCAATCTTTTTCACCGAGAAGAGAGAGGAGAATGTTTTATTATTTCAATCGTTGATTTTCTCACCCTTGCCGTTAACCATTACGCAGTCAGTAAAATAGTTTG
>CAZHHF010000291.1:0-1926 GCA_964531905.1 uncultured Bacteroides sp. | reverse complement strand
TGCACCCGGGGTTAGGAATGTTGAGCGTCTCCGACGCTTCCTGGCGTAACGGCGGCTGCTCCACGTAGCCATACAAGCTATTGGTAATCAATGGGTTGATAACGGACACACGAGCCGTGTTTCCCTACTTCCGGGTAATGGTCATTGGACACGGCTGCTCCGCGCAGCAGCCCTACAATCCTCTGGTAATCAGTATGTTGATGGCGGACGCACGGGCCGTGCTTCCCTACTTCCGGATGATGGTCATTGGACACGGCTGCTCCACGTAGCAGCCCTACAATTCGCTGCTAATCAGCTTGTTGACGGCGGACGCACGAGCCGTGGTGTCTCTACTTCAGGATAATGGTCATAGGAGGCTACCGCATAACGTTTCAATGCTGTTACGCATGTTGTTGGCTAACAGTGTCTCTACCTCAATCTGTTTGGAATATGCTCCTGTAAGATCCGATAATGTACTTCTGATAGAGTCTATGCCCGCTTTTAAGGAATCGACTCCGGTCGCAACAGCAGCAAAATTTATAAACTTCCTGTTCAATTTATCTGACTCAGTAAGAACTCCTTTCATTGCTTTACGCAAGTCTTTGGCTGTGAAGGTCAATTCTTTTAACCCATCTTTACCATCTACGAGTTTAACCGCTATTGAAATTGTTGAATTTGAAGCCATTTTATTTTGATTTGTGATATTTGTATGTTATCTTTGTGATAATCTAAAATTAGAAATTATGAAACTGTTTAATGCTATATGGAAATTATTTAAATATTGGGGATTTTTTACCAGTATATTTTATTTAGTGTTACTGCTTGTAAGCATCACCATACTAATAGCCGGGATTAAATCAAAATTTTTTATACATATAGGTTTTATAGATACTTTTTTATTTATTATGATGTTCATTTTTGCAGCTGTAATACTTATTGCTTTGATAGAAAGTACCGATGAAAATCTATGTACAAAAAAGAAATATCGTCATGATGATTGATATCTAAATTATACTGTTTAAAGTATTTGAAATTTTCTATAGTGACGATGTATTAAAATTCTTTAATCATTAGTAATTAACTTTCTAAATCTATCCATTCTTTCTTCTTTAGTCATTTGAACAGTTTCTGTTTTTCCCGATTTCTCGTGATCCCAGGGTAACGGTATCAGTTGTTGCGGCGTTATCTTTTTCTTAGTATATGGTTGAATTGATATAGCAGCTAATAATCGAGTCTGCTCCCAGAACTCACGGTTCTGATTCTCCCGAGCTTCTTTCCACGCGTTGTAGATGCTTGTAAATTCATCATATTCGCAGCGACAGAAATCATCATAAGACATTCCGATACATCCGATACCGATACCGAGCAGTTCACGTACGGTTACCCGTTTTTTTTCCGTCATCAGCATCATCAGCCTCAACCGCATAATCCTCAGAGATGGCTTTATTCCATTCGGCCATATCCTCAGGCGTAAGACGGTCGGCAAAGTCTTCAAACGACATGTTGAATTCTTTCCCTTCCTTATTGGAGGCAGCTGCTATGCAACAGTAGAGATAAGTGCAGAGATCACTGATTTTGCCGGTGTCGATAGCTGATATATCGCGTCCGGTTTCTTTTTCGAGTTTTATCGGACAGCAATAATATGGTAATGGGTGGAATGTCGGGAAATAACGGTTAACTATGGATCGCAGGGGTATGTTCACGGCCGGGGTGTGTCGGATGAGTCGAGTGCGATTGAGAGTATTGTGGCGCATCTCCGAAGCGCTATATCATTGATTGCCACTTCCCCAGGTTGCACCTTGGGTTAGGAATGTTGAGCGTCTCCGACGCTTCCTGGCGTAACGGCGGACGTTCCATATAGCCATACAATCTACTGGTAATCAATGAGTTAATGGCGGACGCACGAGCCGTGCAATGCGGTTCAAATAAGGTATTCATACGGCTAAT
>CAZHHF010000290.1:0-1932 GCA_964531905.1 uncultured Bacteroides sp. | reverse complement strand
TCAGCGACTCACTCATCAAACTCTCTACCGAGGAGATCCAGGTTAACGTACTCCATAAGGCCGTTGGTGAAATTTCGGAAAGCGACGTCACACTCGCTGCCGCATCCGATGCCATTATTATCGGTTTCCAGGTTCGTCCGTCACAGGCCGCCCGTCGCGAAGCAGAACGCGAAGGTGTTGAAATCCGTCTATACTCAGTTATCTATCAGGCTATTGAGGAAGTCAAAGACGCTATGGCCGGCATGCTCGCACCTGAAATCAAGGAAGAAGTTCTCGGAACCGCCGAAGTTCTCGAAACCTACCACATATCCAAAGTCGGCACAATCGCCGGAGCGCTCGTGCGTGAAGGAAAGATCAAGCGTGGCTGCAAAGTACGCCTCATCCGCGACGGCATCGTGCGCTACACGGGCGATCTCGGATCACTCAAGCGATTCAAGGACGACGTCAAGGAAGTCACCTCGGGTTACGACTGCGGTCTCTCCATCGCAGGCTACAACGACCTCAAGGTGGGCGACCTCGTGGAAGCTTTCGAGGAAGTTGAAGTCAACCGCCAGCTATAATATCGTGACCTGTTGACAGTTCACATAAACATAGGATCCAACAAGGGCGACCGCGCAACGGCAATCAACCGTGCGGTCGCCCTTGTCACATCACTATCATCAGCACCGGTCCGCGTCTCAGCACCGATAGAGACATCACCGTGGGGATTCGAATCGCCAAATCCATTTCTAAATATCGGAATCGAAATAGAATGGAACGGCACGCCCATGTCACTGCTGTCACAACTTCAGGAGATAGAACGGACACTCGAAGCATCGCCCCACCGCAATGAAACAGGAAACTATATCGACCGCACGCTCGACATCGACATAATCTATATTGACAATCTGATCATCGACACACCCGAACTCACCATACCCCATCCGCGTATGAACCTGCGCGAATTTGTTCTCCGTCCGGTCGCCGAACTCTCACCCCAATGGCAACACCCAATCACAAATATGACCGCCCAGGAAATGCTCATGCAACTTTAACATCAATTAATAATTAATTCCACAATCCAACATCCACCTAAAACTCTATCATGCAACTTTTTCATAAAAATCTTGATTTGTAGAAAAAAAAGTTATACCTTTGCAAAGTTTTTTCAACCAACATCAAAGTGGGAAAGTTTACTGAATTCAAGCTGATGCTCAAAAGCATGCCCAAAGGTGATCATTCATTTGAATATCATCTTGGAAAACAGTTCTTCATCAACATGGAGAACACTGACGTGCGCGATGCCGATCTTTCAGTCGACCTGGCTGTTAGCTACAACGGTGAGTTCTATGAACTCAACTTCGCTGTTGAAGGCACCGTCACCCTGCTGTGCGATCGCTGTCTCGATGACCTCATCATCCCTATCGAAACCGGATACCATGTGATTGTTAAATATGGTGAAAGCTACGATGACTCATCCGATGAGATGCTCGTCATTCCCGAAAGCGATAACAGCCTTAACGTTGCATACATGCTTTTCGACACAGTAATGCTTGCCATACCTATCAAGCATGTGCATCCGTTAGGTAAATGTAACCGTGCGATGAGCGCCCTGCTTAAAAAGCACCGTTCACGCGCCAACGACGAGGATGCCGAACTTGAAGACGAGCTTATTGACGAAATGGACAGCATGACTTCCGATTCAATGACCGATCCCCGATGGGATGAACTCAAGAAACTCAACGACAATAATAATTAAAAACAATAAACCAAAATGGCACATCCTAAACGAAAACAATCAAAGACCCGCACTGCAAAACGCAGAACCCACGACAAAGCAGCTATGCCTACTCTCGCAGTATGCCCTAACTGTGGCTCATGGCACATCTACCACACCGTATGCGGCGAATGCGGATACTACCGCGGACGCGTTGCTATCGAAAAAGAAGCAGC
>CAZHHF010000289.1:0-1936 GCA_964531905.1 uncultured Bacteroides sp. | reverse complement strand
GCCAATACCAGCATAATGAGCAGTAATCGTTTCATGACAGTATGTTTTTAATATCAGTAATTGATTAGTCTAATGGTGCGGGTGCATAACCATCTTCTACCGCAATGAAATGCTGGTAGGGATGATCGCAGCCAGGACATTTTACAGGAGGTTCGGTGCCTACTGTAGTATTGCCGCATACGAGGCATTTCCATGTCACAGGTTTCTGACGTTTCCACAGAGTATCGGTCTCAATCAGATTGAGGAAGTAATTGAATCGGTCGTAGTGGCTTTTCTCCACAGTTGCAATTGCCTTGAAGTGCGATGCAATGTCAGGGAATCCTTCCTTCATGGCAGTGGCAGCCGCCGCATTGTAGAATTCATAACCGTTTACGCTCTCCTCTTTCATGGATAGCTTCAGATTATCAACGGTAGAGCCAAGGAAACCGGCATCAACACCCAATGGCAGAGTTACCGATGTGTCTTCAAGCATTTTCAGAAATACTTTGGCGTGATGCAGCTCATTGTTAGCTGTTTCACGGAATATCTCACCTACAGGGAAGAAGTTTTCCTTATCAGCTATTTTAGCATAGAAGGTATAACGTGCATACGACTGAGATTCATCCATATAGGCTGTAACGATATTTTTTTCGGTCTCAGTGCCTTTGATACTTTTTGTTGTTGCCATAATATTTTATTTTTAGTTTTTATTTAATTTCGATTCGTTTCGTTGCTTTAATAACGATGAATGCTACGATAATGTTCGTTGGAAATGGTCTGCTGGCAGTAAAACAGAGCCGTTAACATAGATTATGCATAAATGACAAAAATAAAGTTGGCATTTTTTTTGCTGTTTGTTATTCAAAATAAAAACAACAATTAACTGACATGACAAATATGACATCACAGACAAAAGGATCAATCGGAGTAACCACCGAGAATATCTTCCCGGTGATAAAAAAATTTCTTTATAGTGACCATGAGATTTTTCTGCGTGAGCTTGTATCAAATGCGGTAGACGCTACCCAGAAAATCAGGACGTTATCGTCGTTTGGTGAGTATAAAGGAGAACTTGGCAAACTTGATGTGACTGTGAGCATCGACAAAGAGGCCGGTACACTGACTGTGTCGGATCATGGTATAGGCCTGACAGCAGAGGACATAGATAAGTATATAAATCAGATCGCATTTTCGGGTGCTGAGGAATTTCTTGCCAAGTATAAAGATACAGCTAATTCCATAATCGGCCATTTTGGATTGGGCTTCTACTCGGCATTCATGGTATCGAAGAAAGTTGAGATTGTATCTCTCAGCTACAAAGAAGGTGCTACTGCCGTGAAATGGGAATGCGATGGATCTCCGGAGTACACGATGGGGCCTGCAGAGAAGAGTACCCGTGGTACGGACATAGTGCTGTATATCGATGATGATAGTAAGGAGTTTCTTGAAGACAGCCGTATAGAGGCTCTGCTTAAGAAGTATTGCCGTTTCCTTCCTGTGCCTGTAGTATTCGGCAAGGAAAAGGAGTGGAAAGACGGCAAATGGGTGGAGACCGACAAGGATAAGGTGATCAATGCCAATGAACCGCTGTGGATGAAGAAACCGGCAGATCTGACAGATGAGGATTACCGCAAGTTTTATCATGACATGTATCCCGGTCAGGATGATCCTTTGTTCTGGATACATCTGAATGTAGACTATCCGTTTACGCTTACCGGCATTCTATATTTCCCTAAGATTAAAAATAACTTTGAGGTTACAAAGAACCGTATACAGCTATATTGCAACCAGGTGTATGTGACCGATTCGGTCGAGGGCGTGGTTCCGGAATTCATGATGCTGCTTCAGGGCGTAATTGATTCACCTGATATACCGCTGAATGTATCGCGCTCATATCTGCAGAGCGATACAGCAGTGAAAAAGATATCCGGTTATATTACCAAGAAAGTATCATCGC
>CAZHHF010000288.1:0-1978 GCA_964531905.1 uncultured Bacteroides sp. | reverse complement strand
GCAAGCCAAATCAAGCCAGATGTTCCGTCTGGCGGTGTTCAGCTATGCGGCAAAAAGCGGAAGCAACGCGAGAATCCTGCATCAACTCACTCAGCCTGCCGACCATCCAGTCGACATAGCACATCCGGAGGGGGAATACCTCAAAGAGCTGGTGCTCTACGTAGAATAACCTGAAAATTTAATTTACACAATAACAATGAAAAAAATTATCCCGGCAATGTTTTTCAGCGCTCTGATCGGCTTCAACACACATGCCGCTGACAAAAACTTCCCTTATCACGTTGATAATTTCGCAGATATCGAGGTGCTCCGCTATGAAGTGCCCGAATATGAGAATCTGACGCTTCAACAGAAAAAATATCTCTATTACCTGTCGCAAGCAGCTCTGGCCGGACGCGACATAATCTGGGATCAGAACGGTCGCTACAATCTGCAGATCCGACATCTGCTTGAAAAAGTATATACCGGTTTTGATGGAGACCGCAACTCGGATGAGTTCCGTAATTTCGAGAAATATCTGAAACAGGTATGGTTCGGCAACGGCATTCATCATCATTACTCAACCGATAAGTTTACTCCCGGATTCTCACAGCAATTCCTTGAAGAACGCATTGCGCTTATTCCCGACAGCGACCTCCCCCTTTCAAAAGGACAGACACGTGAGGAAATGATGTCGGTGCTGATGCCGGTAATTTTTGATCCGTCGGTAATGGCAAAGCGTGTGTTCCAGGACGGTTCGAAAGATGTCGTTGCCAATTCTGCCTGCAACTTTTACGAACCCGGTGTGACACAAGCCGAAGTCGAAGCTTATTTTGAAGCAATCAAAGACCCCAACGACCCCGAACCCATTTCATACGGCCTGAACTCTAAAATCGTGAAAGAAGACGGCCAAATAAAGGAAGTTCACTATGGAGTCGACTCTCTTTACGGCCCGGCAATCGCTAAAATAATCTATTGGCTCGGCATGGCTAAAGAAGTGGCCGAAAACGACGCCCAGAAAGAATATATCACGAAACTTATCGATTATTATATTACCGGTGATCTGAAGCGTTTTGACGAATACTCCATTCTTTGGGCTGAAGACACAAAAAGCGATGTTGATTTTGTCAACGGCTTCATTGAAAGCTATGGCGACCCTCTGGGCATGACGGGAAGCTGGGAGTCGTACGTCAACTTCAAGAACAGCAAAGCTTCGGCACGCACTGAAACGATTTCGAACAACGCTCAGTGGTTTGAAGATCACTCACCGGTAAATCCTGACTTCCGCAAGCCTAACGTTAAGGGTGTTTCGGCAAAGGTCATCACCGCCGCCATGCTCGCGGGCGATGCGTATCCGGCAACCGCCATCGGCATCAATCTGCCCAACGCAAACTGGATCAGGGCAGCTTACGGTTCGAAATCGGTTACTCTCGAGAACATCACTGAAGCTTACGACATGGCCTCACACGGCAATGGCTTCAACGAAGAGTTCGTCATTGATGAGCCGACACGCAAACTACTTGAAGATTACCTCTACATCACCGACATGCTCCACACCGACCTGCATGAATGTCTCGGACACGCATCGGGACGTCTGATGCCCGGAGTCGACGGCGACGCCCTGAAGGAAAACGGTTCTGCACTTGAAGAAGCACGTGCTGACCTGTTCGCCCTTTACTATCTTGCCGATCCGAAACTCATCGAACTCGGCATTCTCGATAACCCGGATGCATATAAGGCGGAATACTACAAATATATGATGAACGGCCTTATGACTCAGCTTAACCGAATCGAACCCGGAAAAGATATAGAGGAAGCGCACATGCGCAACCGACAGCTCATCGCAAAGTGGATTCTTGAAAAAGGTAAAAAAGGTAAAGTTGTCGAACTCGTGAAGAAAAACGGCAAGACCTATGTCAAGATAAACGACTATCGCAAAATGCGCGACCTTATCGGTCAGCTGCTTGGAGAAATTCAGCGCATCAAGAGCGAAGGCGAC
>CAZHHF010000287.1:0-1979 GCA_964531905.1 uncultured Bacteroides sp. | reverse complement strand
CGCTGAAGTCAGGGGCGCATGGCATGATGATTTGTGCTATCTCGTGGCCGTCGGCCCTGGTTACGCGCATATCGTCTGCACCGACAACGTGGAGCACTACAGAGTCGTAGGCCGGATCGGTGTTATGACCGTGACGATACCAGTCTGAGGCTTTGACATGAATCTCAACGTTGCCGCACCACATATCGTTGCCGATGCGGAGTTTGGCGTTGAAGAAATCAGGACCGGCGTCGGAGTTGAGAAGCCCCGGGTCGATGACCTGCACACGGCGGCCATCGACGGTCGTCATCTCGGCCGGCAGCCACAGACGATGTTGCCAGATATACTGCATCAATTTCTCCATCGCGGTCAAAAGTAATTAAAAAGCCCGATAGCAGCAAAAGAATTATCAGGAAATTGTTAATTTTGTCAATCAATATGAACGAACGAATAGAAATCAACCCGCGCTACGAGCATCTTCGCGACTATATCGCCGCACTGCCTTCAATATTCGAAAGCAGCGGCGAAGTTATATACAAAGGTCGCAACGAGGTGCGCAGAATGACTGCGCCCGACGGAACTGATATTGTAGTGAAGCGCTTCGGCAGGCTCTCGTTTGTTCGGCGGACGATCTATTCGACGGTAGAAAGTTCGAAGGCTAAGCGTGCCTACGACTACGGGCTGCGATTTCTGTCAATGGGTATCGACACTCCTGAGCCGATAGCTTATATAGAAGTGTATAAGGATGGTTTGTTGTACGATGCGTATTTCGTATCCGGGCGAAGTGAATATCAGCCTTTGTTCGGCCCGTTGGTGGAGGCCGATGAGTTTGACCGCGGACTTGCTGATAAGGTGACGCGTCTAATGGTGGATCTGCATTCTCACGGGGCTATGCACGGCGATCCTAATCTCAATAATATATTATATACGAGATCTGCCGACGGAACGGTGCACTTACAGGTGATTGATACAAACCGTTCGTCGTTCGGAAGTCAAATTAGCATAGAGCATCGTCTTAAAAACCTGATGAGGGTGTCTCACCGACGTGATTTGCTGAAATATGTAGCCGAGCGATATGCCGAACTCTGCGGGCTCGACAGTGAGGAAACCGTGCGAAAGGTTATGAGAATGCTTGATAGTTTTGAGCGAAATCGTCGACGCCGTCATCGTCTTAAGGCAATTTTTTTCAGAAAAAAGTAGTCGGAAAAAGCTGTCCGGACATCTCAGAAACGATTATAACGTCGATTTTTGGCTTGTTGGATTGTAAGAGGGGATTTTTTGTGCTAACTTTGTGGGGAGAATATTCTTTCACAAACATAAAACCATCTAACCAATGAAACTAACCAGTGCAATACCGGCTTTCGCGCTTTCGCTTGTCGTGGCTGCCTGCGGATCTGCGCCTAAAACGACTCAGGTCGAATGGGAGACTCTCGGCAACATGTCGGACGAAAATGGCAATTATTATGTACAACGCTTTACCGTGAGTGGTAATCTTGATTTCGACCGACTCGCATTCAATCAGTTTGCGCGTCCGATGACTGCGCTCAATCCTGCTGACACGCTCATCGAGATCACTCCGGGATATTATTGTATTTCGTCACCACGTTTCCGCAATGCCAAGACAGATACGATCGTAGTGGAGATCAAGGTTAAAGACACGTTCCGCTCAATCTGTTACGGTCCCGACGGTGTCCATACAGCAAATTTCGACGGCACAGTTGCTCCGACAGAGCTGACTTTCGCGTCAGTCACAACCCGTCCCGAACTCTATGCAACCGCCGAACTTAACCGTATGCCCAAGGGTGAGGATATCTATGATTTCAATGAAGCACTGGTTGCTGAAGTTCCAGGCGACTATGAGGCGATACCGTCCTTCAAAAAAGTAACTCTGACCGACGGAGAGTCGAACGTGGCAGATATAAAGATTGTCGAGAAAGCCGGCGATCCTGCGCTTGGTGAGAAATATACAATCACTATCGCTGACAACACGGCGACTGTCG
>CAZHHF010000286.1:0-1995 GCA_964531905.1 uncultured Bacteroides sp. | reverse complement strand
TGCCATCTCTCCACGTCCTCAGCTTTCACGATAGTGAGCTTAAAAAAGTTGATAATAAGCCCCAAGACGACGAACATTGCGATCATACCAAAGAAGAAAGCATACACATATCCAGCGATTTCAGAGTCAACCTTCGTTTTTTCATACTTACCTCCAATTTCAGAAATTCAACGGAATGTTACATTCTGCTAATTACTCAGTAGGCCTACCCGTCGGCAAATCCATTGCCAGCACATCAGTACTCGCGTCCGCAGAGAATGCTTCAGCATGTGTATTCTTGGTGAGTTCGATTTGTTCGAACTGTTCATTCGTCTCGCTCTGCCGACTGCCTCGATATTCACCAGTTACCAGATTCACGAACATGAATAAACAGACAAGAGCAACAAAAACTGCCAAAATTACCGCCGGACCAACACTCGTGAGTTTATTTACTATTTTGCATAAGCGTCTCAATATACCTTACCTCCAATTTCAGAAAATTCAATGAAACTGCGTGATTTTACCGGTTTTCTCCTAAACTCCCTCCAATCTGTAAAGTTCCAGGGCACAAAAGCCCCTATATCTCCATTATAGCACAGATTACATAAAAAGTCAATAGACTAGTATCGTCTGGCGGTTTTTCATCTCCATTTTCTCAATTTTCCCGTATTTCCGTGCTATAATAAAAACATGACGGAGGTAACAAAATCTGACGAACCGGTCAAAGTCAGCGACTTTGTCCACCTGCATAATCATACTCACTACTCTTTACTCGATGGCCTGACGAAGATTCCCGAGCTGGTTAGCTTCGTCAAGGAGCAAGGCATGGAAGCCGTCGCCGTAACTGATCACGGCACTATGAGCGGTCTCGTTGAACTGTACAAGGAGTGCAATGCTGCTGGAATCAAGCCGATCCTCGGTCTTGAAGCCTATGTCGCTGCGCGAAATCTAGAGGATCGCGACCCTGCTCATGATAAACAGCGCTTTCATATTACTCTCCTCGCCATGAACAACCAAGGCTTCGAAAACCTTTGCCGCCTCATGACTGACGCCGAAATTCATGGCAAGTATTACAAGCCCCGTATTGATCATCGCATTATGAAGGAATATAGCGAAGGTATCATCTGTCTTTCCGGCTGTGCCGTCTCTGAGATTTCCGAGGCGATTCGCGCGAAAGACGAGAAAAAGACGATGGAGCTTGTCGAATGGTATCATGACATTTATGGTGATCGTTTCTATCTCGAGATGCAGGATCACGGCCACCCCGAGTCTCCGACTCACTGGGAAGTCCAGACTGATATTAATAAGAAGCTCCAGGAGATTTCCGAGCAAACTGGTATTCCGCTTGTCGTAACCTGTGATGCTCACTATCTGAGCCATACCGATCAAGATGCTCACGAGGTTCTCCTCTGTGTCGGCACCGCCTCGAACTTATCCAATCCGAACCGTATGAGTCTAAAAGATTTCGAACTCCATGTCATCCCTCCGCAGGATATCGTCGATCGTTGGGGTAAAGATTTTCCCGAGGCGATTCGTAACACTCGCCGTATCGCTGATCGTTGTAATGTCGATTTGCAGCTTGGCCGTATCTTGATCCCGAAGTTTCCTGTACCAGAAGAAGCCCTGAAGAAGCTGGAATTGGACGATGTAGAGCACGCCACATCTCAGCAGCTCGAGAAGGCTTATCTTGACAAACTGGTTTTCCAAGGTCTAGTTTATCGGTATTGCGGATATAAACTCGAAGATACCCTAGATTTCGAGATTGCCGAATGCCGCAAGATGCTTGAAGAGGTTGATAAGACCCCTGAGCGTGTCGAAGAGAAGCTAAAAATTCTCCCTCGCATTGATTACGAGCTTAGTGTCGTCGATAAGATGGGTTATAATGGTTATTTCTTGATTGTTCAGGACTTTATTAACTGGGGTAAGTCACAGCGTATCGTCTATGGTCCAGGACGTGGCTCGGCAGCCGGTAGTATTCTCGCCTATGCCCTTAGGATTACTGAGCTTGATCCACTA
>CAZHHF010000285.1:0-1997 GCA_964531905.1 uncultured Bacteroides sp. | reverse complement strand
GCAAGCAGAACCCCTACATGATTGACCACCGTAACCACCCCGGACTTTTCAACAAGGAAGGTTATATCAGCTTCTGCGGCCACGGCCCGGGCGTGAAGTTCAGAAATGTACGCGTTCTTGACCTCAGCAAGGATAATAAGTCTAAAAAAAGCAAGAAGAAATAAGATAACACGCTGAAACTCTCAATGATTGAGAATCACCACAGTTCTTCAGAGCCGACTTCGATAGTTGCTATCGGAGTCGGCAATCGTATGCGCACGTATATGCAATACGTAGCACAGCATCCCGGGAAGGCCCGCCTCGCGGCGGTTGTCGAACCTGATGATATCCGGCGCAATGCCATGGGCGATAAATTCAGGATTCCTGCTGAATATCGCTTCCATGATTACAACGAATATTTTGCCAGCGGGATGCGTACAGACGTAGCATTTATCTGTACTCCGGAAAGAGACCATTTCAAGCCGTGCATGGATGCCTTGCGCACCGGACATCATGTGTTGCTTGAGAAGCCTATCGCACAGAACTACGAAGAATGCCTCCAAATAGCAGAAGCGGCCAGAACCGCCGGAAAGGTTGTTTATATCTGCCATATTCTGCGCTATCACCCCGTGTTTATGAAAATCAAGGAGTTGGTTTCCTCCGGTAAATACGGTCGCATCATATCAATAAATCATATCGAGAACGTAGGTGTCGAGCGAATGACGCACAGCTACGTCCGCGGAACAATGAACACCGAGGAAGGGAACAACCCCATGCTCCTTGCCAAGTGCTGTCACGACATAGATTTCCTGCTGTGGATCTCCGGCGCTAAATGCAAAAGGATATCATCATTCGGCAGCCGGGTATGGTTCAGAAGCGAGAATGCGCCTGAAGGCTCCTCAGAGCGTTGCGTCACATGCTCTATCGAGCGGCAGTGTCCATTTTCCGCCGTTAACCTCTACTGGCGCCGCCGTCAGTGGATTAATAATTTCGACGTTGCTGCCGGTAGCACCATAGAAAACGTTATCAACCGGGAGCTTGAGAGCGGAAGGTTCGGACGCTGCGTGTACCATTGCGATAATGATGTTGTAGACAATCAGGTGCTCACTATGCAAATGGATGACGGTTCCATAATAACTCACAGCATGGATGCCTTTACACTCAGCGACGGACGTTTCACGGACATAAAGATGAGCAAAGGCCAGATTGTCAGTGACGGAGTAACAATAACAGTCACTGATTTCGTTAGCCGTAAAAGCGAGACACTTGATTTCAGCGAGGAATGCCGGAAACCATTCCATTCGGGAGCTGACCACCGCATAGTGGAGAGTTTCCTCAACGCTGTGCGCCACGGGAAAAACGAAGGAGCGACCACAGTTGAAGACTCTCTGCCAAGCCACATGGTTTGCTTCAACGCTGAACTGAGCCGCACCACCGGCAAGACTCTCGAATTCTGATTTTTCAATTTTATAACTATAGCCTTCTGTAAAAAAATACAGAAGGCTATTTTACTATCCGTGTGTGACTTAACATTATTTAAGGCATATATATGCTTGCAGTAAGTACTCAAAAATTTGTCCTTTTGCTGTCCCAATCGATACTCTATGTTAAAAAAGATACTGCTCATCACACACGCATTCATTGCGCTAAGCTCCATTTTTTCAGTCACTTTCGCCACCGTTACAGACGCCAATATCGTAGGTCACGTAATCGAAGCTGAAACGGGAGAACACCTCACCGGTTGCCTTGTGAAAATCGAAGGTACCGATATAGCAACCGTAACAGATGCATCCGGCCATTATATTTTCCGAGATCTCAAACCGGGCAATTACACCATCCAAGTGTCTATGATGGGTTTCGAGACGGCAAAGAAAAGTACCGAAGTTGCCGAGCATCAGACCGTAGAATTGAATTTCGACATCTTTTCCGATGCATTCCTCCTTGACCAGGTTGTAGTGACCTCTTCCAAAACAGAATTAAGACGTCGTGAAAGCCCAGGCCTCGTGAATGTACTGTCG
>CAZHHF010000284.1:0-1998 GCA_964531905.1 uncultured Bacteroides sp. | reverse complement strand
CGATGCCGACGGCGCTCAAAAATATGGCTATGCGCTGCAGCGTGGATGGTTTGGCAATGTTGATATGCCCGATGCGTTTTTCTGGACCTACATCGGGGGAGACTTGGGTAGCGATTTTGCACGTTCAAACCTTATGTTGCCAATACGCGGCGAACGTTTCGGCGATGATGTGCATACTGCATTCATACGCAACGGAATGACTCTTGTGGATGCTTGGAACGATCAATACGGTGAAAAACTGAAAGCTGAACCCATCTATCAGAAAGGTTATAAAGTAGGTCTTCCTTTAAGAACCAGAGCGGCTGAAAACGGTGATGAATGGTCGCTTTTCTATCTGGGGAGCATGAGCTATAACGATGAGTTTCTGAATCACTCAGGCGACTTCATAAGAAAATGCTATGAACCGCTTATCGTCAGCGGAAAGCTTCCGGATTCTGCACTTGCACTGGTGTACGCACGTCTGGGCGATCTATATCGAAAAGGCGACGGTGTAAAAAGCGATGCTGCTAAGGCAAGAGATTATACCTCTAAAGCCGCTAAGCTTGGGAGTCTTGAGGCTTACAAAATAGTGGAGAATATTCCTGACTGATAGGTAGAAACATGCAAACGATATAAAAAATGAGGGGTGGGGTCAAAATTAAATATTTTGATTCAGCCTCTTTAAGGTGTGTCAGGATAGTCTATCCAGGCACACCGCTTTTTCTTTTTGTTTGTCATTAACGAATCTATCGTTTTTTGACCGTTGGTAATAAATTTTTGCTGTATCGATGAAAATGCGTAATTTTGCAACTTGAAATTATTAGGCAGATATGCAACAGAAGATTCGTAACATTGCCATCATAGCCCACGTAGACCACGGCAAGACCACACTGGTGGACAAAATGCTTCTTGCGGGACATCTTTTTCGCGAGAATCAGAATGCAGGAGAACTTATTCTCGACAACAATGACCTGGAACGTGAACGAGGTATAACAATCCTTTCAAAGAACGTTTCAATCAATTATAAAGATTATAAAATTAATATTATCGACACTCCGGGACACGCCGACTTCGGTGGCGAGGTGGAGCGAGTGCTCAATATGGCCGATGGGTGCCTGTTGCTTGTCGATGCATTTGAAGGCCCGATGCCTCAGACCCGTTTTGTGCTTCAGAAAGCAATCCAGATGGGACTTAAACCGGTTGTAGTGATTAACAAAGTCGATAAACCTAACTGTCGCCCCGACGAAGTTCAGGAGATGGTTTTCGATCTAATGTTCAATCTCGATGCAACCGAAGATCAGCTCGACTTCCCAACCATCTACGGTTCAGCT
The DNA here is from genome assembly GCA_964531905.1 of uncultured Bacteroides sp. Lineage (GTDB taxonomy): Bacteria > Bacteroidota > Bacteroidia > Bacteroidales > Muribaculaceae > CAJUPY01. The sequence continues at coordinate 688 of CAZHHF010000284.1, read as the reverse complement.
AAGAATGGCTGGATGAGTACCGACTGGAGTAAGCCCACCGATAATATCCTCCCGGTACTTGATGCTATAATCGAACATATTCCTGCCCCCACCACTTACGAAGGCGATGCGCAGATGCTTATAACCTCTCTTGATTTCTCCAATTATGTAGGCCGTATTGCAATCGGACGCGTTCATCGCGGTACGTTGCGTGAAAATCAGGAAATTGCGCTTATCAAAAAAGACGGCTCGGTTGTCAAGCAGCGCATCAAGGAACTCCACACCGTTGAAGGTATGGGCCGTAAGCGCGTTGAGAGCGTTGACAGTGGTGACATCTGTGCTATCGTCGGACTTGAAGGATTTGAAATCGGAGATACAGTTGCCGATTTCTCAAATCCCGAAGCGCTCCCGAGAATCGCCATTGATGAACCTACCATGTCAATGACCTTTACGATCAACGACAGTCCTTTCTTCGGTCGTGACGGAAAATATGTTACCTCACGCCATATCGGTGACCGACTGACACGCGAGCTCGACAAGAACCTCGCACTGCGCGTCGTGAAAGCCGACCACGAGGACGTGTGGACAGTATTTGGTCGCGGTGTGCTCCATCTTTCGGTGCTTATCGAGACAATGCGCCGTGAAGGCTACGAGCTTCAGGTCGGTCAGCCTCAGGTCATCGTCAAGGAGATCGACGGCGTGAAATGCG
>CAZHHF010000283.1:0-2017 GCA_964531905.1 uncultured Bacteroides sp. | reverse complement strand
CCAGCCCGAATATCTTTTTTGCTATTTCATATGGGTCAGCATAAGTTGATTTCGGCAGTAAAAACGCCTTCGACGTTTTGCTCAATGGTAACATCTATGTGGCACTTGAGAGAATCCAAGCCTTCAATCTCGATAGCTTCCCAAACAAGTTCCTCAATGTTGTTGCGAGCGTCTTCGAGCGTTTCAGAGTTCTTTTTGTAGATGTGCGGGGTGCTCGGGCAATCAAAAAAAGAACCTTGCACGTCTGGTTCTGTGATACTTACTGTTGTACTATACATTTTTTCCTTTCTGCCTTCGTTTTTTCATGGCTGAAATTGGTACCCTCGTTACTGCTAAAATATTTTCAGTCTGGTTTCAAGGTCATCCAATTCCACTTGTGTCTCTGAAGCCATCAAACCTACTGGCAATATACAGGTCTTCCCCAGTGTCATACGGGTACTCGCTGTACACTTCATCACCGCTTTGCTCATCAACCAGAAACATCGGGCGATAGACCTCAAGACCGAGGTCAACACCGATGTACTCCAAGATGGCGTCCAGCACATCATCAACCAGTGCTATCCCGCATTCAGTCAAGATTTCAACGGGGTCACAATCCAGCCTGAGCACCACCTTGAGAAAGTCACACATGGCGAACCTGAGTTCATCTTCGCGGACATAAACATTATCCTGCTTGTCCTGCTCGGTCAAATCTTTATCGGCAAGGCCATTCAAATCCTCGAATGATGACTCAGGGAACCACTTCTCATTGTGTATTTCGATGGGGAACAAATAGCGAGCGTAACACCGCGCGGCAGTTTCGGCGCAGTCGCGCTCACTGATTGCGCCCTCCTGATACTCCGCTTCGCCGTCGTCCTTGCAAACAGAGAAGGAAGGATAGCCTTTGTCCTCAGTGAGATACACTGCATACTTAGTTCCTTCGTTTTCCGCAATAGCGACCATTTCCTTTTTCAGACGAGCGGTATTGCTCTTGAAAAATGTCCATACATCCTTGGCGGGTACATAAATCTTCACTCCCATAGCACTACACCTCCTTCTTGCAGAATTAAAGACCGAGAAACGCCAGCAGTTCGCTGTCGTCCGCTGGTTCAAAGGTTGACTCAATTTCGCCATAAAAGGTACATTTTATATGGTTGGAATACTCATCCGGGCATTCCGATACATAATTGCGATAGCCATATGTCAATTCACTACCTTCGACCCAATAGCATGTCTCTTCTTTGTAGACTCCCCATGAAGTGTGGCCAACGGCGCTTTCCCCGCCACCCCATCTGATGTCATTTCGCTCAAAAACCTCCATGAGTTCATTGGCAAGATATTCGTTGGGGCAATACACAATGAGGTCTTTGCCAGAGAAAAGCATAGACTCGTCAAAAACCGTTTCCCACATTGTTAGTTACCTCCAATGCCAAGAAAAGCCATAAGTTCTTCATCACTTGCGGCCTCGAAATCTTTGATAGTATCACCAAAGAATGTACATTTCGCATACGTTGTATAACTGTAGCCGTTTATCTCAGCATGTTCCTTCGGGCCATACAGCAAATCTTTACCCCGGACAAAGTACGCTGTCTCTTCCCTGTATTTCTTCCAGTTGGTGTTCCACTCAATGTCTACCCAGTTACTACCCACACCATTTCTTTTGAAAATTTCAAAGAGCTCCCATGCCAAAGATTCCTCTGGGCAATGGATTACTACACCTCGTTTTATGCTAAGCATGGATTCATCGAACGGGGTATCCCACATACGCAATCACTCCTCATCAGTTCCATTACACTTTCGTTCTGCCCAATCATTGTTCCAGCCACGGTGTTGCGTATTGTAGGACTGGCGAATAGTGATAGATTCAAGCCACCACACTTCATTCCCTATAATCGTCGGAAAGATTGCAAATCGGTTAATAACTCTCGTTTCTCCAGGGACTGGGAGCTTCCATACCACACGCAACACCTCTTATCTCAGATTTGGTGTCGATGATGGGATTTGAACCCATACGGCGAGCAGCCAACAGGGTTTGAGC
>CAZHHF010000282.1:0-2038 GCA_964531905.1 uncultured Bacteroides sp. | reverse complement strand
TAGCTTTGACAATAATGGTAAAGGTGTCCCCGGTGCTTATGCCGAGATATACCTTATCGGTACGCGACGTCCCGATGTTATTACCGTCCCTGTTTCCGCTATCGCCGAGCAGCAGGGAGCCAAATTTGTATATGTCCGTCTCGACGAAGATTGCTATGAGAAACGTAATGTTGTTCTCGGTAATGGCGATGGAACCTTTGTTGAGGTGCTGTCAGGTGTAAACCCTGGTGACGAAGTCGTGACTGAAGGAATGACATTTGTAAAACTTGCCGAAACTACCGGTGTCGTACCTGAAGGACACAGCCACACTCATTAAATGATCGGGAGGATAGAAACATGTTGAACCGAATCATTCATTTTTCACTCTACAACCGACTCCTTATAATCATACTCTCAGGAGTATTGCTGCTTGCCGGTTGCGTGGTTCTTATCAGAACCGAAGTAGATATTTTCCCTGACCTCAATGCCCCCACAGTCGTTGTCATGACCGAAGCTCCCGGTTTGGCTCCCGAAGAAGTGGAGAAACTCGTCTCATTCCCTATCGAAACCTCGGTGAACGGTGCTACTAACGTTCGTCGTGTACGCTCATCATCTGCAACCGGATTCTCGGTTGTAGCTGTTGAATTCGATTGGGGTACGGATATATATATAGCCCGACAGATAGTATCTGAAAAACTTGCCGGCATCGCCGAAACACTCCCTCCCGGTGTAAAGACACCGACACTCGGCCCCCAGTCATCCATTCTTGGTGAAATCATGATTATCGGCCTTACCGCCGATTCAACCTCGTTACGTGACCTGCGTACGATTGCCGAGCGTGTCATCCGCCCTCGACTCCTCTCCATCGGAGGTGTCTCCCAGGTTACAGTTATCGGGGGTGATATACGTGAGTTTCAGATCTGTATCGATCCCGAACGCATGCGCCACTTCGATGTTACACTCGATGAGGTTATGGAGAGCCTCGACGGGGTTAACAATAATGCTGCCGGTGGCGTCCTTTATGAATATGGAAATGAATACATTATAAAAGGTGACGTCAACACTGCCGATGTTGCTCTTCTTGGCGCTGCTGTTATTCGTAGCGATGAGCGTGGAACCGTTACAGTCGACGATATAGCCGATGTAGTTGTCGGAAGTAAGGCACCGCGTCTCGGAGTCGCTTCCGAACGTACTAAACCGGCCGTTTTGATGACCGTTACCAAACAACCCGCTACCGGAACTATTGAACTTACCGAGAAACTTGAACAATCGCTGGCTGCCACAGCTAAAAATCTCCCGTCCGATGTTCATGTATCCACCGATATATTCCGGCAGAGTACATTTATCGATAACTCCATCTCTAACCTTCAGGAATCACTTTTCGAAGGCGCGTTATTCGTAATCGTCGTACTCTTCTTCTTCCTTATGAACCTGCGTACTACGGTTATTTCCGTCGTTGCTCTCCCAATGTCGATCATTTTGGCCGTACTTGTTCTAAACTTCTTCGGCTTCAACATCAACACCATGTCACTTGGTGGAATCGCAATCGCCATAGGATCGCTCGTTGATGATGCAATCGTTGATGTGGAAAACGTTTACAAACGCTTGCGCGAGAATCGACTTCTGCCTCCCGATCAGCGTCGTTCCACTATTAAAGTTGTCTTTGAAGCATCGAAAGAGGTCCGTATGCCGATCTTTAACTCATCGCTCATCATCATTGCGAGCTTCCTGCCGCTCTTTTTCCTTTCAGGTATCGAAGGTCGAATGTTGATCCCTCTTGGAATCTCGTTCATCGTGGCGTTGATAGCATCTACTGTTGTGGCGTTGACACTTACTCCGGTACTCTGTTCCTTCCTTCTCGGATCTGATAAAGCTACCTCACAACTCGACAAAGAATCATGGGTTTCGCGCAAGTTGAAGAACTCTTATGCTAAAGGACTCGACTGGAGCATGCGTCACCGCAAAGGTGTCCTTGTCTCTGTCGGTATTCTGTTCGTAGTGTCTTTTGCACTCTTTTTTACACTTGGACGAAGCTTCCTCCCTTCATTTAATGAAGGAT
>CAZHHF010000281.1:0-2045 GCA_964531905.1 uncultured Bacteroides sp. | reverse complement strand
GATGAAGTGAAGTATATCCTTGAAGACCTTGAGTGATTTTTCGGCGTAAGTGCGGTCGCCGGTGGCAATCGCGTATTCCGACATGGCAATCGCCGCAAATCCTTCGGAGAACACGTAGCGACGTTTGCGCAACGGTTTACCGTCGGCAGTTACTTCAAAATACATGCGTCCGTCGGTATCGAAACAATATTTTTCGAGGAAGTCGAGACATGAACGGGCCATGTCGAGATACTCGGGGCGTTTCTCTACATTATTGTAGGCAAATGCGTAGATGAAGGCTGTGCGTCCCTGAAACCATACCGATTTTGTAGTATCCATCAGGTTACCTTCGCGGTCGACACATGTGTACACTCCACCGTTCACAGTGTCAAGACCGTGCTTGAGCCAGAATGGCAGAATGTCGCCTGTCAGATCGCTGCGGTAACGTTCACACCATTCTTTGAGATATTTTTCAGTATCTAATGTCCACATGATGTTCTTATCAGAGTTTATTACAATGTTCAAAGAAGTTGATCGCTTCGAGTTCGGCTTTCATTGCAGCTTCTTCTTCATCGGTCATGTTGCGGAACGGTACGCGGTTAGGTCCGAGATCGAGTCCGATAAGTTTCATTATCCGTTTTCCTCCAACGATGTTTCCGCGGTAGTTGCAGATTACGTTTATAACTTCCTGAGAGAAGTTCTGTTTTTTACGTGCGGTTTCGATGTCGCCTTTCTCCCATGCCTCGATTATCCCTACGAGTTCACGGCCGTTATAGTTGGTGGTACCGCCGATGCCGCCTTGTGCGCCACCCTGTGCGAGCGACGGAAGGATTGTTTCATCCTGACCATGCAGCATATCGAATTTTCCGTCTTTGTAAAGGCGGCACTGATTGTACTCGTAAAGGCTTTCGAATGTATATTTGATTCCGGCAAAATTAGGAATACGTCCGTCCACAGCCTTAAGGAAGTCGAGCATAGGCAGGAATGCACCGTTGAATGCGGGAATATGGTAGTAGTAGAATGGAAGTTCGGGTGCTGCCGAAGCGATTTCTTCGCAATATTTCACGAGTTCTTCCACGCGTCCGATTTTCGGGAACGGAGGAGCCATAGCTCCGATTCCCCATGCCCCGATTTCAGCGGCATGACGTGCGAGTTCTTTTGCTTCGCGGAGTGAGCAGCTTCCTACATGTACAATAACCTTGAAGTCATCGGGAACGGCTTTAACCCATGCTTCGGCAAGACGTTTGCGCTCATCGGTCGTGAGCATATATCCTTCGCCGCTTGAGCCGTTGATGAATACGCCTTTGAGGCCGTTTTTCTTGAGCATTGCTGCGTATGCGGGAATCGGTTCAAGATTGATATCACCGTTGGGATACATCGGGGTGAATGGTGCGTCGATAAGACCTTTGATTTTTTCCATATCTGTAGTTGTGTAAATGTGTTATTGGTTAATGATTATTATGCTTCGGCAGTTTCTGCCTCAAGTGTTTCAGGTTTATAGGCTTCTTCTTCCTGATCTTTGTCGTCGAATTTGGGACGGAGCAGTGTGAGCTGCAGGATAAGGGCTATGATGAGGATGCCGCCCATGATTGCAAAGCAGATTCCGAGACCTACCGATTCAGCAAGTGAGCCGAGGAGTTGAGTGGTGATAGCTCCCATGATCACTCCAAGTGAGTTCATGAATCCGTAAGCCATAGCGCGCTGACGTGAGGAAACGAACTGACAGAGGATAGGCATGTTATTGGAGTCGAACATTCCGTAACCTACACCGAAACAGAGACCGGCGAGAATTGAGAGCCATGCGTTGTGGGCGAGTCCGATCAGAACCAGAGCCGGGATCATCATGGCAAGTCCGATTGCCGATGTGAAGATGCGGCCACGGACGTTGCGGCGTACCCATTTGTCGGAGATCGGTCCGCCGATCATTACTCCGATGAAACTTGCCACTGAGATGGTGAGGGTAGCCATCGGGCCGGCCCATTCCATAGAGATGTTGAGGTTGTCATGGAAAAGGGTGGGGAGCCAGTTCTTGGTAGCCCATCCGGGGATAGAGCTCGAAGCGAAGA
>CAZHHF010000280.1:0-2045 GCA_964531905.1 uncultured Bacteroides sp. | reverse complement strand
CAACAAGGAATCTATCGACAAGGCTCTCTCTATGATCAACGCTATCGTAGAGCTTCCCGAAGAAGGCAAAGTTTACACCGGTACTGTAAAATCTATTCTCGATTTCGGTGCATTTGTTGAATTTATGCCCCACCGCGAAGGACTTCTCCATATCTCGGAGATCTCATGGGACCGTCTCCCCGACATGGAGGCATCCGGAATCAAGGAAGGTGACACTCTTGAAGTGAAGCTCCTCGAAATTGACAAAAAAACAGGTAAATACCGTCTGTCGATGCGTGCGCTTCAGCCCAAACCCGAAGGTTACGTTGAACGCGAACGTCAGCCGCGCGAAGGAAACCGCGACCGTGGTCCCCGTCGTGAAGGAAACCGTGATCGCGGACCCCGCCGTGAAGGAAACCGTGACCGTGGTCCCCGTCGTGAAGAAAAACACGAAGATTAAGACTGATCGTCAATTACACGAAATAGATTAAACAAGGCCGTGCCAATCTAACTGGCGCGGCCTTGTTGATTAAGAACAATTCGAAAATAAATTACTATCTTTGGGGCGCAAATTAAAAAAAAACAGTCCCACTATGAACGATTATCGTGAAGTCAGAATCAATGCCACGCCATGCAGCGAGGTTGTCACCGATATTCTCGCCCAGTTTTTGAGCGAGGCAGGCTATGAGAGTTTTGTTGCCGATGAGAATGGATTGACAGCTTATATAAAGAATGAATTGTTTGATTCCGAGGCAATCCGTCTCATTGTTGATTCATTCCCTATTGAAGATATAGTTTTTGACAGCTCCGATATTTTTGTCGAGGGCCGTGACTGGAATTCGGAATGGGAGAAAAACTATTTCAAACCGATTGTTGTGGGCGACAGATGCGTTATCCACAGTTCATTCCATCACGACTATCCCGAGTGTGTCTACGATATTGTCATAGATCCCAAAATGGCTTTCGGAACCGGACATCATCAAACGACATCGCTTATCATCTCCCGTCTGCTCGAAATGGAACTCGGCGGTGTCTCGGTGATCGATATGGGTACCGGTACAGGTATCCTTGCCATACTTGCCGCCATGCGCGGTGCAACTCCTGTCGCGGCAATTGAGATAGATCCTATGGCTCATGTGAATGCCGTGGAAAATGTTCGTCTCAACGGCCATTCCGAAATAGATGTACGTCTTGGCGATGCTTCGCTTCTTGATGCTACAGAGCCTGCCGACCTTCTGATAGCCAACATTAACCGGAATATAATCACAGCCGATCTTCCGGCCTATGTCAAAGCTCTTAAACCAGGCGGAACAATGCTTCTGAGCGGCTTTTATACCGATGATGTCGACGTGATAATGGAAACAGCCGCTCCATTAGGACTCGAAAAATGCGATGTCACCGAGCGTGACCGCTGGGCTTCGCTTAAGCTGATTAAAAAATAACCTGGGTGATGATTAGTGGTTCCGGCTGTGTCGTTTCGACACGGCGATTGCAACGAAGGTGAAAATGCCGAGCAGTATGAGCAGCAGAGTCTGAGCGCCCATCACAAGATTGGCGAATGCTGTGGCATTGATGTTGAACTGTGCTGCCTGGGCAGCATCATACGATGCAGGCATATATATAGTCAGGCCGAATATGATGGCGATCTGCCACGGTCCGATGCCTCCGTTTGAGGGTATCCCCATCGCGATGCTCGAAAGAACGAAGCACACGAGTGCCACTATCATTCCATGCTCGTGGAGAAGTTCGGTAGTGAACGGGAACGCATAGAAGGCAACATAAAGTTGCGAGAAATAGCATCCCCAGATGCAGAAGGTGTAGAACAGCCACTTGCCTTTTCCGTTCATCTTGGTGATTACTGCGAATCCCTCCCATAGTTCTTTTAGTGCCTGACGTGTCTTGACTATAAATTTATTTTTACTCGATGTGCGGAAGAACCAGATCAGGAATATGATGCCGGCGATGATCAGGCACCATACGATCGGTGATGTCACCAATGATAAGATCCCTTTATAGACCTGCGGATATTTCTGCACGAACGCGAGGATGCTTGATGATGCAAGCAG
>CAZHHF010000279.1:0-2071 GCA_964531905.1 uncultured Bacteroides sp. | reverse complement strand
GAAAAGGACGGATTCAATATTGATGTCGAAAAACTCAAAAAGGTTAAGCCTACTGCGTCGGTTTTTGCGGTGACTCATTTCCTTGGCTTTGCTTGTGACGTTAAGGCTGTCTGCGAATATGCACGATTAAACGGCAGTTTCGTGCTTCAAGACGCTTGCGAAACCTTCAATCTGCAAAATGTTTTTCCGGGTGATGAATGTAATTATTGTCAATTGGGAGATATAACGACTCTCTCGTTCTACCATCCACATCATTTATCTTCGTACGGAGGTGGAGCCGTTATCTGTAATGACAAAACGGACTACATCCTTTGCGACAGTATCGCCCACTGGGGACGTGCCTGCAAATGTCATATCGATGAATCGCTCTGCCAAAACCCGGAGGGTCCGGCTCATCAATTCACATACGAAAGAATTGGAGTGAATGTTGAAATTTCAGAACTAAACGCTTGTTTCGGACGGTGGCAATTGAAAAAATGGTCGGAAATCGCAACCCGGAGGCTTAACAACTATCTTAAACTTTATAGATTACTAAAAGATAATGCGAATCTTCAAGTGTGGGAATATGGATTGATAAAAGATTCCCATTTTGTATTTCCCATCCGTCTGAAAAACGGTATGAATGTCCGTCAGGCATGGGAACTACTCTCTCCAATGGGAGTAGAAATACGCACACTGATGGGAGGCGCAACTTGTACCCAACCAGCATTCATAGATTTGCCAACTGCCGACAACCAGGAGAACGCAAAAGAAATGGCTGACACGACATTCTTTGTAGGCATTCATCACACCCTGCCGGAAGATGATGTGATTGCCGTAGCCAATATTATTAACGAAACGTTCAAATAACCGATTGATGAAAAAGTTAAAGCAACCGCAGATAATTCTTCTTGTGATAGTTGCCATTGCCGTAATCGCGATGGCTTCTATTTCTATCAGGTATCGCAGACTTAGCCGCTTGGAAGCAGAACGGACAGCTATGAAAATGGATACTATCCCGGAATTCAAGCACATTGAAGGAAGTGGCGTCTATTATTGGAAAACCGTGTTGTCTCTTGACAGTATTGAACGAGATTATATCCGCAAAAACAAAATCGACCGGGTCTATGTCCGTTTCTTCGATGTCGTGGAAGATAATTCTCCATTATCTTCTGAAGCCATAGTTCCCAATGCTACCTTGCAAGTCAAAGATACACTCAAAGTAAGGAAAATAATTCCGACTGTTTATATTACCGATGGAGCAATCAAATGTATGAAAGGATCTGAACGGCGTTGGGCTGAAAAAATAGTGGAGAGAGTTAACCGTATGTGCAGTTACAATGGATTTGAAAAGCCCAGTGAGATACAACTTGATTGCGATTGGACTTCGTCAACTGATTCAATCTATTTCAGACTATGTTCGTCAGTCAAGGAATTTTGGTCTGAGATACGTGACCATCCAGTTGTTAGCTCCACGATACGGCTTCATCAACTGCGGCAATCTCCACCACCTGTAGATTATGGGGTGCTTATGTTATATAATACAGGCTCATTCAAGAATCCGAAAACTACTAACTCAATTATCTCTGTTGAAGACGTAAAACCGTACATGACGTATCTCCCACGTTACCCACTCCACTTGGATTTCGCCTATCCATCATATGCATGGAATCTCGTGTTCAGAGATAATGAATTCTATGGCATACTGAGGGATGAGTTACCATCGGCAATTACAAAACAGTTGAGTGCTAATTGCTTCCGAATCATCAGGGATACTATAATTGGTAATACTGCACTTCATAAGAATGACATTATCCGATGCGAGTCCTCTTCTCCGGAAGTTGTTGCCGAGGTAAAGAAGCTTATTGAAGCAAAAACCGGAGACAGGCCTCATACCAACATATTATATCATCTTGATTCCAAAAATATTAAGCAGTGAATAATCTGACAATTAAAATATTACTCTCTATAGTTCTCATGCTCCCAGCCACATTCCATTCTTACGCCTGTGGTGCCTTTGAGCGTTGGTATGACGAAGATTCTCGGGAGCCACTCTTCAAATTTCATTTCTACCAAGGGGATATTTTAAAAA
>CAZHHF010000278.1:0-2072 GCA_964531905.1 uncultured Bacteroides sp. | reverse complement strand
GCCTGCGGCTGAGTCTTCGGCTCCTGATTGTCGCAGGAGGCCATCAGGCAGAGCGCGGTCAGTAAGAGAAAGGTATGTAGAATGGTTTTAACCATCTTAAAAAATAAATCGTGTGTTAAGATTATTATCGGAGGAGAAGTGTCGGTTTTTTAAGGGAATTAATCAGCGCCGCCCGCCTCACGGGCGGCGCTGACTTAGAGTTTTAATCAATAATTATTTTGCTTTTACTGATTATTAGTCAATTGTGATATCCTCAGAATTGGGAGTGGGCTCATCCCAGTTTTTAATAACTGATACGTTGAACTCAATCTGACCCATGTGGATATTTTCAGGACTTACCTCAATGTTATACATGTAAGAGAATCCCTCTTTCCAATTAGGTTGGAAAGTAGCGGTGAGGGCTTTGTTCTTGATGATGTATTCATTTCCGTATTTTACATCAACCTGGAAATAGAGGTTTACGTCTTTAGCCTGATATTCGAAGGGGATGACATAAGCAGAGTTGGTTGTCATAGACATCTGATTGTCACCAACCTTCTTATTGGTAACAGTCAAGGGTGCATCAGGATCCTTGTCTGTCTCAGTATTCAGCAGATAAACAAGGGGAACTCCATCAAGACGGGTTACATTTTCCCAACCTTTTGAGAATATATAGTCACCTTCGTTACGAACGTTGCGTACGGAAACATTCTTGATTACAACATTATACTCAGCAGGGAATTTGCTGGTGAAATTTGCCATGAGTTTAGAGAGTACGTGCTTGAAACTTAAATTCACGGGATCGTTTGTGCCGTCTTTAGCGGTGTAACCAGTGCTGGATGCGAAAATCAGGTCGTGCTGGTGTGAGCTGTCGCAAATATAGTTGTCGATCTCCAGTGTTCGTTCGGTTACATCCTTACCATCACCGGTGGTACCATCTTCATTCATGTCCAGATTGAATGTGCCATAAGAAGAGTTAAGTTCATCGGTAGTACCGCAGCTATAGGCATAGAAGTAATAAGTTCCCTTGTCAACCCAGAAGCGAGTCTCACCATCGTAAGTCCATTTACCTGTGCCGTCATTCCTCACGGATACATTATTGAATATCGCGTGAGCTATCCTGGGATTGTCAGGCAATGTGTAGAAACCATAAACTTTGAATTGTTCCAAGTTTTGCATGGTTAAATCTGTAGCACGGCTCGGCTTGTTAACAACAGATTCGAACTGGATGGCGTTGCGGCCTTCGGCAACATCTTCAATGACATTCTCAGAAGTACACGCCGAGAGCATCAGTGCACTTGCAGCGAAATAAAATAAACTTCTTTTCATGTGATTAAATAATTTGTGATTAAAATGTAGTTATTTTATAAATTAATTTATATTTGTTTCGATTAGCTATTTAGAAGATTAAGTTCCGAGCGGCAGATCGATTATCTCACTGTGATCACCCCAACCCGAGACGTCTACATTAAATCCGGAGCCTGATTGGTTCTGATCGTCTTCGATGCGGATTCCACCAACTTTTATGACTCCGCCTCGTGGCTGATTTTTCAGTTGATCGGAAATATCATAGTCAAACACAAGGGTTTTACCGTTTCGAAGCATCACCTCAAGGTTGAGAGTGAAGGGGCGGTCGGTCGATTTCAATCCGGTCCGGCCGTAATATATGTCGGGGAAACCTGGGACACCGAAAGAATGTACTTGCGACTGGCAGCCGTTAGAGTTAATATCGCAGTCAAAAAGTATGATTGACGACTGCTCGGAGGTGACACCGGTGCGGAGATATACCGACTCGGCCATGCCGCCGAGAGCGCCACGTGCCAGGGCCACATGCTGTATACCATACTCAAACTCGTATGTGATATGATATGTATATACCAGCGGTTGCATTTTGATCGCCATATTTTTCTGCTCATGATTATTTAGAGCCGGGACTTGTTCGATAAATGCAGAATAGAGGATATCCGGCGGGTTGGTGGAGCGTGCGTTCTGATGTGTCTCATACATTGCGGCGAGTGAGGCTCGCGAGCGTGAACGCGATGTGGCGGCAGCTCTGGCATCATTCAACGAAGCGACATCCGACAGGATAATAT
>CAZHHF010000277.1:0-2076 GCA_964531905.1 uncultured Bacteroides sp. | reverse complement strand
AAGCATATGTGGTTGTCGAACTCAAAGTAAGGCCATTTGAACCGGAATTTGCAGGTAAACTCAACTATTATGTAAGTGCAGTCGATGAATTGTTGAAAGGGCCCGATGATAATCCTACTATCGGATTGCTGATATGCAGTGACAAGGATGAGACTGAGGTGCGTTGGGCGTTCAGGGGCGTACATACACCGATGGGTGTTGCCTCATACGATAATGTGAACACCGTGGAAGATTCAAATCTATTACCTTCTGCGGAGGAACTCCAAGCTCGGATAAAACTTCTGGAACAAGAAATAAACAATAAGGGGATAAATATTAGTTTCACTTCTGATGACACTGTATAATCCCAAAACTGCGACAACCTGTCGCAGTTTTTTGAACCAACATTTTCTGCATTATTCGCATTTTATCTATGCAAAAAGATAAAATGCGGTTATTTGAATGCTTTACTTTTTCAGGATATGATATAGGATTTGGCCTACCGGGAGACCGATGGCGACCTTTTTGCTGATTCGATAATATGGGGTCACTATCGGTTCGGCTTTATATCTGTTGGTTCCAACCTGCTGCACTGTCTGGGCTCCAGTCTGGACTCCCCATCGCTCATTGATCTGGAAGTCGAAATATCCTCCAAAAGTGGAACGTCCATAGTAGCCAATCATTGCCGGTGGCATTGGCATACCGTTTGCCATTAGCGGAGGTTGCCCGAAATAATATTCTCCGAAGAGAGTTGCAGATAACCTCGGTGTAAATTGATACGAGATGCCCCCATTCAGTCCGTATTGGGTATGGAGTCCGTTGAAATAGCCGTATTTATTGACCATTCCACCTGCATGGAATCTGAAATTACCGGCAGACTGATAGATACCGAATTTTCCGCTGTCAATCTGCATCATCCCCGGAAAAGACCTTGTGTCTCCGGATGCAACAATCGCTCCGCTATTCCATTGAAACATAGTTGCATGGCACGGAGCGGAATGTAAAATAGGGATATGCAGGTCGAGAGGCTGAGCTAAAGTATATGGGAAAAGCGTGTGCAATGCCGGAGTATATTCAAAATGATACGGCTCTGTGTTTTTTGCTCCGGATACGCTGTCAGGCTTCACTGCTCCTTCCATACTGATACCCTCGAATTTGTTATGTCCAAATGATATTGAATCATTTAATTCGGTCTGAGAGAAACATACTGACGGTATAACCGCGAGAAGTAATGCCCAAAGGTGCTTATGTTTCATAATTCCTGAGTTTTGACGGATAACATATAGCCGAAGCCTCGCTGGTTGATGATGCTGATATTAGGGTCATGGTGGAAAGCACGGCGGAGTTTGTGTATATAGCCGTGGAGAGAGTTGCGGTTGCTGACCTCATCACGCCCCCAGACGGCAATCATCAGTTCGGAGGCATCAACTGTCTTGCCAATGTTTGAAGCCAACTTTTCCAATATTCGGGCCTCTATATTCGATATTGCCATCTCTTTTTCATAGAAAATCAGAAGTTGGTTTGTAGCATCGAATTTATATCCACCAATTGAATACGCATTGTTCTCAGCATGGTAGTTGGTCTTATTACGAAGAAGAGCCTTTATCCTCACAAGCAGCTCACGAAGTTCAAACGGCTTTTTGAGATAGTCGTTTGCTCCTATATCGAAACCTTCCTCAACATCATCAATCGTACTTTTGGCCGTTAGGAAAATAATGGGCACACTTGTGGAGATGCGTCGTATCTCCTTGGTCATAGCAAATCCGTCGAGCCGTGGCATCATAACATCAGCGACAATGAGGTCGGCACACTCGGTCTTGTATTTGGCGAGTCCTTCTATGCCGTCAAATGCGGCCACAACATTGTAACCCTGTTGGCGTAGAGTGTCGCAGACTATCAGCGAAAGGTCGCGTTCGTCCTCAACGAAAAGTATCTTAGCTTTCATGTCTGTCGAATTTAATTGTGAATACTGAACCGCGTCCCTCCTGACTTTTAACAGATATGCTCCAGCCCATTTTTTCAAGAATGTGCTTCACGTAATAGAGGCCGATTCCATAACCGCGCACATCCTGACGGTTGCCATGCGGCACTCTGTAG
>CAZHHF010000276.1:0-2086 GCA_964531905.1 uncultured Bacteroides sp. | reverse complement strand
GCTTACAGCCGATCAGCATTTCAAGGTGTTTCTTTTCGGGGGTGGAAAAGAAGAGGAAACAATTCTGTCGCGATGGGAGGCGGCCTATCCGCGTGTAGTGTCGCTTGCCGGCCGAAAGCTCGGCTTCGCAACCGAACTTGCAATGCTTTCAAGTCTTGATGTAGTCGTGTCGATGGATTCAGGCAACATGCATCTTGCGTCGCTCGTCGGGCGTCCGGTTGTGAGTGTTTGGGGTGCTACCCATCCCTACTGCGGTTTTTCGGGCTGGCGTCAGAATCCCGAGAATGTCATCCAGTTACCGATGCCGTGCCGTCCATGTTCGGTGTTCGGCGATAAGCCATGTATGCGCGGTGACTATTATTGTCTTACAGCTATTGCGCCGTCGATAATCGTAGAGAAGGTGCGAACGCTTGCCGATAAATCGCCGCTTAAGAACGATTGATAAAAATTTTACAAAAAAAGCAACGGTTTTCTTTTGAAAGCCGTTTTTTTGTGTAAATTTGCGTGTGCCGGATGTATATTGCTTCCAGCATATAAGATTTACTTACCTTAAAACTATCATTATGAAAATAGGTGTACCTTCCGAGATCAAGAACAACGAGAACCGCGTGGGAGTGGTTCCGTCAGGAGTGTGTGAACTTGTAAAGCATGGCCACACGGTTTATGTTCAGCACAATGCCGGAGTTGGCAGCGGCTTCAGCGACGAGGAATATATAGCGGCGGGAGCTGAGATTCTGCCATCGATCGAAGATGTGTATGCGTCGGCCGACATGATAATTAAGGTCAAGGAACCGATTACTCCTGAATATAAGCTCATAAAGAAGAATCAGGTTGTGTTCACTTATTTCCACTTCGCATGTGATCGCGAGCTTACCGACGCTATGATTGAGTCGGGTGCTGTATGTATCGCGTATGAGACGGTTCGTCTTCCCGATCGCTCTCTTCCGCTGCTGATACCGATGAGTGAGGTCGCAGGCCGTATGTCGGCTCAGCAAGCTGCCCGTTTCCTTGAGAAGCCTCAGGGGGGAATGGGTAAGCTGATGGGTGGCGTTCCAGGAGTCAAGCCTGCTAAAGTGCTGATTCTCGGTGCAGGCGTGGTTGGACGTAATGCAGCCCTGATAGCATCGGGGATGGGTGCCGATGTGACAATTACCGATATCTCTCTGCCGGTGCTTCGCCATGTTGCCGACACCATGCCTCAGGTTAAGACGCTTTATTCGTCTACTCACAATATCGCTCAGGAGTTGCCTACGACCGACGTTGTTATCGGTTCTGTTCTTATTCCCGGAGCAAAAGCTCCCCATCTGATTACGCGTGATATGCTCGCCCTGATGCGTCCAGGTTCGCTTCTTGTCGACGTTGCTATCGATCAGGGTGGATGTTTTGAAACTTCGCATCCTACAACTCACAGCGAGCCTACATATATACTCGACGGTATAACCCATTACTGTGTGGCAAATATTCCAGGGGCTGTTCCTATGACATCGACAATGGCTCTTACCAATGCTACGTTGCCTTATGCCGTGCGTCTTGCCGATATGGGATGGAAAGATGCCTGCAAAGCCGATTCCGCACTTGCAGCCGGAGTGAATATCGTTCACGGAAAGGTGACCTGCAAAGGTGTGGCTGAAGCTTTCGGCATGAAGTGTCATGAACTGAAATTATGATGACCATTATAACTTCCTAAAAATTGGGAAGGTTAAATATTGTCAAGTTATAGAAAGAGTTTGGTATTGTACCGGACTCTTTCTTTTTAATTAATCGGGATTTAATTCTGTTAATGCGGTAATAGTGGAAAGTTTTGATAAAAGTATCTGGCAACTCAAATTATGAGTATAAAGAAGTTAGAGTTTATTGTTCCGAAAAATTGGCCAAATGACCAATTTTTCGGAACAACATTTGGAGTTATGAAAGGTTGTGATTACTTTTGTATTCCGAAAAATTGGTACATGTACCATAAATCCGAAATAAGAAGTCATGATAATAAAAAGAGATAAATACCTTAAACAACTTATTAGTAGTAAGCATAACGGTTTGATAAAAATCATAACAGGATTGCGCCGATGCGGAAAATCCTATCTTCTTT
>CAZHHF010000275.1:0-2088 GCA_964531905.1 uncultured Bacteroides sp. | reverse complement strand
GCCGCATATACAGTCGCACTGATAATAATGCTCCTCTGTTCATGCAGAGGAGCATCTGACTCTTCCGGCACATCCCATTATCTCCCCGACACTCTCCGCGTTGCGACCTTATACAGTCCTACATCCTATTTCACGTACCGTGATGAAGAGATGGGATTCGACTATTCACTTATCCGACAGTTTACCGACGACAAAAAAATCGTTCTCGACCTGAAGGTTGCGCCATCGATGGCAAGGATGATCGAAATGCTCGACTCGGGAATAGTCGATATCATCGCCTACGAGATACCGGTCACCACCGAGTATAAGAGACTCGTTCTCCATGCCGGTCCTGAAAGCACTACAACTCAGGTTCTCGTCCAACCGAAAACAGCCAATCGCGATTCAATGATCACCGATGTGACTCAACTCGTAGGTAAACAGGTTTATGTGGAGAAAGATTCCAAATATCAGTTCCGTATCGAGAACCTCAACGATGAACTCGGAGGTGGAATCGATATCCGTACGGTCGACCTCGACACGATGATAACGGAAGACCTTATCGCTATGGTCTCTGCCGGCAAGATCCCCCTTACGGTTGTTGACAGTGACATAGCCAGGATAAACAAAACCTATTATCCCGGACTCGATATCAGCACCGAAATCAGTTTTCCACAGAAAGCCGCATGGGGTGTATCGCTCCAGAAACCGTGGTTAGCCGACTACATCAATAACTGGCTCGATCTCGAACAGTCGCGTAAAGGAATGGATACGTTGCTGAAGAAATACTTCGAACTCAGCAAGAATGAAGATAATCCGTATAACATAGATTTTTCGAAAGGAAAGATCTCCCCCTACGATGATCTGTTCAAGAAATACGCTGCTAAAATCGGCTGGGACTGGCGATTGCTTGCCGCGCAAGGCTATACCGAAAGTCATTTCAATCCGAACGCCCGCTCGTGGGCCGGTGCAAGAGGTATCATGCAGATCATGCCAGGGACAGCGCGTGCAATGGGACTCAGTCAGAGCCGCATAACCGATCCGGAAGCGAATATCGCCACAGCGGTCAAACTCATAGAACGGCTTGATAAGGCACTTGAGTCTAAAATCAGCGATCCCGAAGAGCGCCAAAAATTTATCATAGCTGCCTATAATTCAGGCCACGCACATATCTACGATGCTATTGAAATAGCCAAAAAGACCGGTAAAGATCCGGGGATATGGAACAATAATGTGGCTGAAGCGCTTATGCTGAAATCGAATCCACGCTATTTTAACGATCCTGATGTCAAATACGGATATTTCCGTGGCCGACAAACAACCGAATACGTAAAAGAGGTATATAAATTCTACGAACGCGCAAAACGCGACATACCTCTATGATATGAAAAGATTATTTTTCCACTATATAAACAAACCACCAATACTGCCTGCCTAATGAAAAAGAAGTATCTGAGTGTCGCACTGGTGCTGACACTCGCCACATCGATCCTTTCAACCTCATGTATCGGAAGTTTCACGCTTACCAACAAGCTCCTTACATGGAACAACAATCTCGGCAACAAATTTGTGAACGAACTCGTTTTCTTCGCATTCTGGATTCTGCCTGTTTATGAAGTATCAGCACTTGCCGACGTGTGTGTCCTTAACAGTATCGAATTCTGGAGCGGAGAGAATCCGGTTGCTCATAAAAAACAGATAATCGACGGGAAAGACGGGAAATATCTCGTTGAATGTGATGGCAAAGGTTATACAATTACCGCCCTCAACGATAAATCAACCGTACGCCTCGACTTCGATGCCGATAATCAGACATGGAGCGTAGAGAACGGAGACGAGTCTATTCCTTTCATGACTTTTGTAGACAGCAATCATGTAAAGATGATCACTCCCGATGGCGACATGCAGCTCATCGAACTTAATGAAGCAGGGTATTATGCCTATCAGCAGACTGCCGCAAAAGCATTTTTTGCCAAAAGATAAGAAAACGGGCAAAAGACTTGCATAAACAAAAAAATACGCTTAATTTTGCAACGCAAATGCGAAATTAAGCTATGGCGATTTAGTGTAGAGGCCTAGCACGCCGCCCTCTCACGGCGGAAACTCGGG
>CAZHHF010000274.1:0-2097 GCA_964531905.1 uncultured Bacteroides sp. | reverse complement strand
ATTACAAGGAAATGAATACAAGTGGCATTGCCGATCTCGAAGCCGTTGAGGACGCTGTAGCGCCTGTCTACTATAACCTTCAGGGTGTAGAGGTTCAGAATCCCGAAACAGGTGTTTATATCGTTCGTCGTGGAGCAAAGATCACCAAAGAGCTCGTTCGCTGATTGACTGACGAATAGGTCATAGTAATATATAAGTAGAGAAAGACGGCGCGCAGGGAATCAATCCCGACGCGCCGTCTTTCTTTTTGGTCGATAGCTCATCAATCAGCGGCTGAGGTTTTTGAGTATGGTTTCGATGCCGCCCGGCATACGCGGATCTGCGTTAACATCGATGAGCTTGCCGTCCTTGTCAAACAATCTGTAGGAAGGGAACGAGTGGATGTTGAGCGTCTCTTCCAGTTTCATTTGCTGCCCGGCGGGAAGATTATAATGAATCACATTGTCACCCTTAACGTTGTATTCTTCTATGAGATTTTGCCAGATAGTCTCCGGACTGTTATTAGCCAGATAGATATAGACCATGTCGTAGTCTTTCAGTCGCTTGTAGAGGCTTTCTGAATGAGACAGAGCCTCGCGACACGGCCCGCACCATGTTCCCCAGAAGTCGATCAGCACGAATTTGCCCCGGTGGGGCTCAAGAATTTTTTCGAGCAGCTTGTCTCCCTCGGTTACACCTTTCAGCATCGACGTGTCTGTCACGGGAGCGGATGCCTTTTGCTCGATGCGGACATACTTGTCGTGCTCGGCTAGAATCTTCTCAAGGAATACGGGCGTAGATATATTATCGGTGAGATAAGTCACGATCTCCGGGGCGAGCGACGATCGTGTGTTATTAATCATCTCCTTGGTTTCATAAAACAGCCAGATGTCTTTTATTACCGGATCAAAGCCGAGCGAATCCATCACGGTGACCCCGTGGGGGATCTCATGCATGAACCGTTTGGGGAAATAGACCCGGTTACGACTGTCACCGTTCAGTATCTGAAGGTATTGAATGAGGAGATTTTTATTGCGTTGCAGATGGTCTTTGCGGTATGCTTCTTTTGCTTCTTCATCAGGGATAGAGTCGTAGGTATGACTAAATACCGCCTCAAGTGAGTCAACTCTCGCGAGTATCACCTGTTCTTCGGGCGTATATTTAATTTCACTTTCGTATTTCGAGAAATCGAAGGTTTTTGTCCATTCGCGGTTGAGCGTTTTCATCAAGGCACTGACAAAACGCGGTAAATTTCTCGACATAGAGTATGGCGGTCCGGCGTAAGGCATACATTTTTCCATTATGTAAGGAACTGTTGAGTCGGGTATGCCTGCGTAGCCTATCTGGGTGCCGAGTGAGTTGATGCGCTCGTTCGCATGATGGGCATGCCGGAAACGATCGGAAAGAGTAGGGTAGCGGGCGTACACACTGTCGAGTTCATGAGTCAGAACTGTGTTTATACTGTCTGCGGCATTGATCAATTCGCTGATTAGCTTGCCCCTATAATCGTAAAAACTTGCTCTGCGCCATTGGGGTGCATATATCATCAGCTCGTTCTGCACGCGGCTGTCCGTACCCATAAACAAGGTCTGCCCGAGCTTGTAATCGTAGAGTAAGAAGTAGCGCTGGCCGGGTTCAAGAACGTTGCGCATGAATGATCTCCCCCAGTCTGCATAAATTTCGGTGGTATTGTCGAGCGGGAATTTCATCGAAAATCGGCCGAGTGAATCCAACTGTGCGAAATGATTTTCTTCTTCATCATAGATATAGGTTGAGATTTCATACTTATTTGATCGCTCGGCGAGCCATGCGGGCATATCTTTTAGCCAGCCCACGAATTCGACAGAATCGCCGGTTACATAATGGGTGTCGCGAAACGGTCGCGTGTCCTTTGTCGGATATGGCGGCATTGTGCGTCCCGTTATGGCCGAGCAGCTATATGTCCGGTCTCCGATCTTGATTTTGCGACGTCCGTCTTTTTCTTTGCCGAGTGTCACCTTCAGTGTCTGCTTGCCGTCGGTTATGGCAAATGATTTTGTCGTAGCGTTAGGTTTTGCTCCTGTATAATCCCAGAATCGCGCATCGAACACCGCGCATTCGTCATACAGACCTAAAATC
>CAZHHF010000273.1:0-2110 GCA_964531905.1 uncultured Bacteroides sp. | reverse complement strand
ATAGAACGTCAGGTACAGCGTGACATCCATTTAATATGGCTCGCAGCTCAGGAAAGCCCAAACTTCATTACCATCAACCGCTTCCGTCACTTCGGCAAAGACAAGGTCATAATGTTCGAAAATAGCGAAACAAACTAAAAACAAAATATTTATATATCGAATCCTGGAGCCTAAAAATCAAAGATTTTTGAGAATTACTCAAAATCTATCGTATGAAAATATTAGAATCTATAGAACCATAAAAAGAGGCGGCAACGTAAAAACTATTACGATACAGCCTCTTAATGACTATTCTACGCCTAAAAACGTGTTAATATTCTTCTTCGTTGAAGAAAAAGTCTTCTTTGGAGGGATAATCAGGCCATATTTCTTCGATTGAATCGTAGGCTTCGCCTTCGTCCTCGAGTTCCTGAAGGTTTTCAATTACTTCGAGAGGTGCGCCGGAACGCATTGCATAGTCTATGAGTTCGTCTTTTGTGGCAGGCCACGGTGCGTCTTCGAGCTTAGATGCTAATTCGAGTGTCCAGTACATAGTTCTATATGTTATTTTAATGGATTGTTAGTTTAAATTGCGTGCAAAATTAAATATTTTGGATATACTAACAATCTTTATCCCAAAATATTTCGTCGATTTGATTATAAACGTTGTTAAATCGTGCAAAAACAAATAAAAAGTCACTTAACCTATTTATGAAGCGAAGGATATGGGGGTCAACGTAGGTTATTTCCGATAAAGATATGATACGGCGCTCACAGCGGCGGCAAACGGTGCGACAGACATGAGCCAAAGCTGAACGGCGACTTCCTGATGGGAGGACGAAGTTGGTCAACGGAGGTACTTCAGCATCCAGACGGTCAATCTCATTCTCAATGCGCGAAATTGCATCCTGCCCCAGGCCACTACATTCAGTAATAGCATTACCTGGATTATCAGTTGCGAGATAAGCACCGATATTGAAAAGTTTGTTCTGAATATAGATGAAGATATTCCGGAACTCATCGTTAAGGTTCGGTGATGTAACCAGAACTCCGATATTGGCATTAAGTTCATCTACTGCACCGTAGGCTTCGATACGGATATCGTTTTTCTTTACCCTTTTTCCACCTACGAGCGAGGTTGTTCCGGTATCACCGGTTCGTGTATAAAGTGCGCTTTTTTTCATATATATAGTTATTTTTTCATTTGTTTCTCAAGAAGTTCTATGACCGCATCGACTGTAGGCGCAAATATTATGCGGGAGGCGTTACGGCTGGTGAGCAGGTTCATCTCCTCCATTTTCCTTATCTGAGCGGCAAACGGCTGATAGAGACCATCGGTATCGAGGAGAATTATCGGCTTGTCAACTCCATTGAAACCGAGCGATGCCCATGTAGACACAACTTCATCAAGTGTTCCATATCCTCCGGGAAGCGCAACGAAAACGTCGGCGATATTCTCCATCACCTCCTTACGCTGATGAAGGCCGTCAACGAGCCTATTCTCGGTATTGAACTCATATTCCCGGCCAAGACGGCTCCTCGGAACAACGCCAATGATCTTTCCGCCGGTCTCGTGGACAGAACGCGCCACCCTCTCCATAAGTCCGGCAGCTATACCTCCATACACAAGCGTCGAGCCAGTAGTACCTATCCAGCGCCCCAGACGGTCAGCATCGGCAAGCATAGCATCGGTCACATTAGACGATGACGAGCAGTAAACAGCTATATTCATAATAATCAGTTATTCGAGCGGTTCAGTATTATCAATGCGCCAATCACTCCGGGTACCCATGCGCAACATGTAAGCAGAAAGACTATCAGAACCGAACCGCATCCACGGTCAAGCACTGCAAGAGGAGGGAATATTATTGCGAGCAGAACACGGAACAACGACATATTTTCCTTTTGTTTTACAATTTGTTAAATAATGATTACGTGGGCAAAGATAGCAAATTATTTATGAAAATTTTGTATCTTTGCATAATATGCCTGATTTTTATAAAAACTCATTTTTATTCAGCTTAAACAATGATGAAACAATTTAAATTTATTATAACGGCTTTACTGACTATGTTTGTGATGTTCACAACAAGTTCATGCAAAAGCGAGTCCGACCCTGATGGACCGCTCC
>CAZHHF010000272.1:0-2154 GCA_964531905.1 uncultured Bacteroides sp. | reverse complement strand
AGCGAATACGTGACTATAGTCCAAAAATGCAACCTTCTTCTTCATTGGTATTATAACTTTACCTTTTCGATGAATCGAAGAGTGTTAAACCAAGTTTACGATGGACGGTAATTCAAAATTTTGCGAATGATTCTGCGGCTTAGCACTCCGCATTTTATTCCAGTCACAACAGCCAGTGGAGTATGTTTCATTGCCAACATTAACCACTTTTCTGTCTTAGATAGAGGGTATTGTTGGACTTCAAACATTGTCATATGACGAGCGTACTGATAAACTTTTCGACTTACTGATATGGGGTAATCCTTGGAAATTTTCAGCCAGGAGAATACATTAGTTTTAAGCCTAACCAGACCGATTCTTTTAACATCTTTGTCAAGATGGCTAAGAATTATTTCCAAAATTATTCTATTGGCTTCGACATTGGCGAAAAAAACTTCCTCTTTGCTTGATCGTATAGTGCTATCTGTATTATTGACGTATGCGTAAAATGGATAGTCAATCTTGACGATTTTTGATGCACCAAGAATAACTTTCACCCGAAAGTCTCCATCTTCAAAAAATACATTTTCTCTGAATTTGAATTTTTTGAGATACTCTCTCCGATATGCACTGCGCCAAACATAGCTTTCGAAATAACCACTCTTATAATATTCTTCGCCCGAAAATACTTCAATTTTATTGTCAATTTTTGGGGGATGAAGCGGTTGACTCAAACTATATACATCAAAATGTGAAATTGAATCAATTAAATCCGCATCAGGATTATTATTTACGATGAGTGCGAAAAATTGAAGTACTTTATTGTGAGTCCAAAAATCATCACTGTCAACAAACAAAATCCAATCCCCCTTAGCTTCTGCAATGCCAGTGTTTCGTGCTCCGCCCTGGCGCCTATTCTCTGGATGCTTAATTAAACGAATAATATTATTCCGAGAAGAGAATTTTGTTATAAATGAATACACTATGTCATTTTGATTGTCTGGCGAACAATCATCGACTACAATTATTTCAAAATCTTCCGCAGGAAAATCTTGAGTTACCAGAGACTCTAAACATCGGGCAATGAATTTTTCGGATTTGTAGGCTGGAACTATAATTGAAAACTTCATAACCCCTCAAAGAAACTCCTGTAATTAGTATACATCTTGCTGATCGATAGATCTGAGATTGCTTTCTTGTGTGCAGCTTCTTGCATCATATTTCGTAATTCAATATCCGAATTTAATGTTGCTAACTTATCCACGAATTGAGCTGTATTATCCTGCTCAATCAGAAATCCGTTGATGCCATATGTGATCAGATTGTCAGTGATACCGGGTAACAATGTTACGACCGGAACAGCGCCGCACATCATCGCCTCTGCAATCACCAGTCCGAAAGCATCGAGATGGGTAGGGTATAAAAATATATCGGCATTACCCATGTGGCGAAATACCTCTGAATGAGGTATAACACCAGTCATCTCGACGATGCCTCCCGCTATTTCATCAGCGAATTGCTCTTTAAGCCAATCCGATAAAATTCCCCCGCCGACAATAGTGAAATGAAAATCAATGCCTTTAGCTCGGAGTGATTTAATTATATTAGGAAGGATCTTTACACCTTTATGCTCGTAAAGCACCCCGGCGTAGACGATTTCAAGTTTAGTATTATTTTTTATAGGCAAATCACTCTCTTCGACGCCGTGAGGAATGACTTTAACACGATCTACAAATCTACCCGAAGTGTAATCGTTAAAATGATCAGCAATGGCCTGTGTCGGGGCTAACCAAGCATCGACTTTCTTCCCGTTTATCGCACCGATTCGATAGAAATCATCAGTATCATTGTGTAATATGTGAACGACTTTAATGTGAAAGGGAATTATCGGAAGGATATATTGAATAACACCATTATAGTTGTTGACAATAACATCTGGGTTTATTCGGCGAATCCATCTCAAGACATTGAAATACTTGTTCAACTTTCCATTAGAACCTAATGAGACCAATCTAATTTTCGGTGAAATCTCATCCAGTTCTTTACGCTCATATACAATCGACCCGTTATCATGGGTCGTCATCACCCACACCTCATTATCTTTATCCATAGCCAATAGTCGGCACAAGGAAAAAACATAACGGCTAAGCCCGCTCCCTGGAGTAAGTGATGAAA
>CAZHHF010000271.1:0-2155 GCA_964531905.1 uncultured Bacteroides sp. | reverse complement strand
TTGACACTTTTGAGTCGTTTGCTGTCACCGGAATTAATTGTGACCTCAAGTTCGGCAGGTGGTACCGACGATAGGATCATGCGGGCCGTATTGGCTCCTACACCCGAAACTCCGATAAGCTGGCGGAAGAGTTCCCGTTCCCGCTCGTCGACAAATCCGAAGAGTGCATGGGCATCCTCGCGGATCACTTCATGAATCAGTATCTTCACCTCGGTAAGGGACTGCAGCGGAGTGAACGAAGTAAGAGAAATATTTATCATGTAAGCTACACCCGACGCTGTTTCAACAATCACTTCGGTTGGCGTGAGGGATGCGATTTTTCCTTTAATATATTCAATCATTGTTGATATTGTTTTATTCTAACGTCACATGGCGCGCATCGATCTCATGACCGAGAAAAAGCGATGCGGTTCCGGCAAACTTATCGGGCTGTTCGGTCGTCAGGAACGTAGCCGTTCCTCCACGGGTACAACGCGATTCAATCTCGGGATGCCGTCCAAGATAGTCGCGTAAACTGTCGGCAACAATGTCACCCTGACAGAGAATTTTTATATGTTCAGGCAGATATTCCCGTATTTTTCGATAGAGCAACGGATAATGTGTACATCCGAGGATAACAGTATCGATCAACGGATTCCGGGCAAGCAGGTTATCAACCTCCTGCTTCACGAAATAGTCGGCACCGGGGCGGTCGGCCTCGTTGTTTTCCACAAGCGGCACCCACATCGGGCAACCGTTACCTGTTGCTGTAAAGTCAGGATAAAGTTTGGCAATCTCCATTTCATAGGAACCGCTCATGATGGTTCCGGGTGTACCGAAGATTCCGATCTGACCATTCCGGCTTTCATTACCGAGCTGTTCAACGGTAGGACGTATCACTCCCAGAACACGTCGCATAGGATCGATAAGCGGCAGATCGTTCTGCTGGATGGTTCGGAGTGCCTTAGCCGAAGCCGTGTTACAGGCCAGAATCACAAGCCGGCATCCGCGTTCAAATAGAAAGCGTACTGCCTGAAGCGTAAAACGATAGACTATATCAAACGAGCGGTTACCGTATGGCGCGCGGGCATTGTCGCCCAGATACAGATAATCGTAATCGGGTAGCAGGCGACGTATCTCTTTCAGGATCGTCAAACCGCCGTAACCCGAATCGAAAATTCCGATCGGGCCTGCGGCCGATGTATTTTCAATTTTCATTCTCACTACTTGTTTCTACAAAGATAGTGACTGTAGGGATGATAATCTAAAGTTACGGACATTTTTTTTTGAACTGGAGACAGAATCGGCTGAGAGAACACAAGAATTTAATCATAGATTATAGTTTTTCGATGATTATTTATAAATTTGCAGAAAAATCCTTAATCACCTAACATCTGAAACAATGAATGTAGTCGACAGATTTCTGCAGTACGTTAAATTTGACACGCAGAGCGACGAACTTACCAACATGACTCCGTCAACTCCCGGTCAGATGGAGTTTGCCCAATACCTCGAAGGAGTTCTCAAATCAATGAATCTCAAGGATATCTCCCTTGATGAAAACGGATACCTTATGGCTACACTGCCTGGGAACATCGACCGTAAAGTACCGACAGTAGGTTTTATCGCCCACCTCGACACATCTCCCGATATGTCGGGACGTCATGTTAACCCGCGCATCGTTGAAAACTACGACGGTAACGACATCCTGCTCAACGCCGAAAACAACGTAATCCTCTCACCCGATGAATTCCCCGAACTGCGTAATTATATCGGACAGTCACTTATCGTTACCGACGGAACTACCCTTCTCGGAGCCGATGACAAAGCCGGTATCGCAGAAATAATCAGCGCTGTCGCCTACCTTCAGGAACATCCCGAAATAAAACACGGAGATATACGCGTGGCCTTCAACCCCGACGAAGAAATCGGACTCGGCGCACACAAATTCGACGTAAAACGTTTCGGATGCGACTGGGCATACACAATGGACGGAGGCGAAGTGGGCGAACTCGAATTCGAGAATTTCAATGCAGCCGTTGCCAAAGTAACCTTCATAGGCCGCAACGTGCATCCCGGATACGCAAAACACAAGATGATCAACTCCATACGCATCGCCAACCAGTTCGTCATCATGCTTCCCCGCTGGGAAACCCCGGAACACACCGAAGATTAC
>CAZHHF010000270.1:0-2188 GCA_964531905.1 uncultured Bacteroides sp. | reverse complement strand
CCTCGGTGGCATTATCGCCGTGTTCGCCATCCTCATCCACAAAGAGCTTCTTATACCGCTGCTATGCGCGATATTCTTCGTTGAAGACCTCTCGGTGATCATTCAGGTGAGCTATTTCAAATACATCAAGAGAAAGACCGGCACCGGCCGACGCATATTCAAGATGACGCCTCTGCATCATCATTTCCAGAAAGCAGGTAACGCCGGAATCGACGCCATTATCCAATACCCGTTGAAACCGATCCCCGAATCAAAGATCGTAGTACGGTTCTGGATCGTGGGAATACTGCTCGCCGTACTCACTTTCGTGACTCTTAAAATAAGATAAACCAACAATACACATTATTATATATGTCAACCGAAAAACAGCGTCGCCTCGTGGTTTTAGGCGGCGGAGAAAGCGGCGTAGGAGCCGCAGTGCTTGGTAAAGTGAAAGGCATGGACGTGTTCCTCAGCGACATGGGAACTATAGCCCCACACTATTGCGACACTCTACGAAAATACGATATAGAATTCGAACAGGGACAGCACACTCCCGAAAAGATACTGAATGCCGACGAAGTAGTAAAAAGTCCCGGCATACCACCCACGGCACCAATGATAAAGAGCCTTGTAGAACGCAACACACCTATCATTTCCGAAATAGAATTCGCCGGACGATATACCGACGCCAAAATGGTTTGTATCACTGGTAGTAACGGCAAGACCACGACAACATTGCTCACTTATCACATCCTGCGTAATGCCGGAATCAACGTTGGACTCGCCGGTAACGTAGGCAAATCGCTCGCGCTCCAGGTAGCCACCGAACATCACGATGTCTACGTTATTGAACTCAGCAGTTTCCAGCTCGAGAACATGTACGATTTCAAAGCCAACGTAGCCGTGCTTATGAATATCACTCCCGACCATCTCGACCGGTACGATTACCAGATGCAGAACTATGTCAAGGCTAAATTCCGCATCATCAATAACCTGACTCCACAGGATGCCATCATCTACTGGCAGGACGATCCTGTGATCATGCAGCAGTTAAAGGCGATCTCAACCGAAGCGAAACTATACCCCTTCTCGGAACATTACGAGGGAGACGCCACTGCAGCCTACGTCGATGAAGAGGGTGAAATCATCTTCATGACCCCCGAAACATCGATGGAAATGCCGAGAGCCGATCTCGCACTGAGCGGACTTCACAACCTCTTCAACTCAATGGCTGCCGGCCTGTCGGCCTGTCTGCTCGATATAAGGAAAGAGGATATCAAGAAAGCCCTCTCCGATTTTGAAGGTGTTGAACACCGTCTCGAATTCATTGCCGATATCGACGGCGTAAGATGGATCAACGATTCGAAGGCTACAAACGTCAATTCATGCTGGTATGCGCTTGAAAGCATGCCGGCAGGCCGCTCTACGGTCTTGATTCTCGGAGGTAAAGATAAAGGAAACGACTATTCCGAAATCGAAACGCTTGTCAACGAAAAAGTGAAGGCTATCGTGGCTATGGGCAAGGACAATACCAAGATCATCGAATACTTCGGAAACAAAGTACCCGCTATCGCCGATACCCATTCACTCGAGGACGCGATCGAAGCATGCCGCCGATTTGCCGTTTCAGGCGACACCGTTCTGCTATCTCCCTGTTGCGCAAGCTTTGACCTCTTCAGCAGTTACGAAGACCGTGGCCGCAAATTCAAAGATGCTGTAAACCACATCAAAGACTGTTAAAACCGATTAAAAACACCACTGAAACCTAATGTCCGACTCAGAGATTAACGTACGCCGCCCCGACAAATACATCTGGGCAATCTTCATAACACTGCTCATATTCTCGGTGATCGAACTTTACAGCGCATCATCGTTCGAGGTGAAAGCATCCAACGTGTTCGCGCCTCTGTTGCGCCATACGTTCATGCTCGTTGTTGGCACAGCCATCGCACTCGGCATGTCGAGAATCAACTACCGGTGGTTCATCCCGCTTATACCGATATTCGTCATCGTCAGTATAGGCCTTATGGGCTACGTTCTCGTTGCCGGAGAAATTGTCAACGGCGCCCGACGCTCATTCTCGATGTTCGGCATCACCATCCAGCCAGCCGAATTCCTGAAACTCTCGGCAGTTCTGTCCATTGCGCTTATCATGTCACGTTCACAGATGAAAGGTGGCGTAAAGACATGGGGAGTTGTCACCTCA
>CAZHHF010000269.1:0-2201 GCA_964531905.1 uncultured Bacteroides sp. | reverse complement strand
GTTCCACAATAAGTCGTGCAATAACCGAGCTGAAGCAAAAGGGACTTATAAGTCGAGTTGGTGGACGTAAATTGGGTTACTGGCAAATAATTAAGGAAATTAGGAATGACTGATCTCGCGAATCTTTCTGGACTATATAACGGCAAAATATTTGGATTTTTGCCGTTATATAGTTATCTTTGCATCATAAAATGAGCACAATTGATGATTGAAACGAGAGCGGCCATAATTGCGTATGCGGAAAATCGGGAATCCTTCCGGTTTGCTGACCTATTGTCATACCTAAACGGTATAATAAACATATCAAAAGTCACTCTTTCGTGGTATCTCAGAGAGATGGTGAAGGGCAACATCCTTTTCAAACTCGGGCGAGGTATTTACACCAGTCGGCGACATCAGACACAGTGCTATACTCCCAGACTGAGGAATAAAGCGCTAAAGATTGGGAAACTTATTGCCGGAGCATTCCCTTTTATAAAAGTCAGTGTCTTTGATGGTCAGGTGCTTGCTGATTTCCAACATCATATTTCATCAAATAATCTTATCTATGTTGAGGTTGAGCGCGAAGCGATGGAGTCAGTGTTTCATTGGCTGAAAGGTGAAGGCCATACAGTCTATCTTAATCCCGGTAAGGATTTTGTGTATGAGAACATTGATATATCCAGAGACGCTGTGATTGTTAAGCCTTTGATATCGGAGTCTCCACTTACCGAGATAAGCGGCATATCTACCCCAAAGATAGAGAAAATACTTGTAGATATCCTATGTGATGATGATATGGACTATCTGCATGGCTCAGAATGGAATTATATCCTCAATCATGTAATGAGTACATATTCCGTGAACCGTTCAACGCTCCTGCGCTATGCTTCCCGTCGCAATGCCAAAGATAAAATAGGGATAGCCCTTGAAAACCTGAATACTCATGATTAAGGAACATTGCTTTACGAAAGACTGGTTTCAGTCGATGTCACGTAAATATAGATACAACGACCTCGGCATAATTGAGAAAGTGGTAAGGGCATACGCACTACTTGATATGCTTGCTCGTTCAGGCTGTCCCTATATATTCAAAGGAGGTACTTGTGTGGGGTTGATTCTCGGAGATGGCACAAAGCGACTGTCAATAGACATTGATATAATATGTCCTCCGGGCACAAATGTTGAGGAATATCTTGATAAAATCGCGGACTATGGTTTTACAAGGACTGAGCTTACAGAGCGCAGACAGGCAGGTAAGGACATCCCTAAGACTCACTCAAAGTTCTTCTATCGGATAGCTTATAATGACAGGTATAATCAAGAGTCATATATACTGCTTGATGTCATATATGAAGATACGCATTACAATCAGGTGAATGAGGTTGATGTGAGAAATCAATTCGTAGAATTTGATGGTGAACCCTCTGTTGTAAAAGTGCCGTCCATTGGAGATATACTCGGCGATAAACTTACTGCTTTTGCCCCCAATACAACCGGTATTCCATATTTCAAAAATGGGAATCCACATTCTACTGAAATAATGAAACAGGCGTATGACATTGGACGTCTGTTTGATGCGGTTGATAATCTGGAGATAACGAGTAAGTCTTTCCATCGAATTGCACTTGTGGAACTTGGCTACCGCAACCTTGGTAATGATATCTCAATTATTTATGATGATATACGCCAGACAGCTTTACTGATAGCTTCAAGGGGATTATATGGGAGCGGGGATTTTGCATTGCTGCAAGATGGGATCAAACGCCTCGGCTCATTCATATATGAGAGCAGATACTTCATTGAAGATGCAACAGTGGACTCTGCAAAAGCGGCCTATATAGCAACCTGTATAGAAAAGGGTATCACTAACATCTCCAAATATGGTGCTGGTTCAGTCACCCAGGATATGACTATTGGTAAGGTTTTCCCGATTAAGTTGAATAAGCTCAAAAAGAGTCGCCCGGAAGCTTTCTATTATTGGTATCTCATAGATAATCTAATGTAAACCTACTATTCCGTGGACTAAATAACGGCAAATTTGCGTTATTTTTGCCGTTGTATAGTTTGCGAAAAACGGATTGTAAGTAATAGCAGATTGTGGGAGGCTACCGCAAGCTGGGAGTAGCGGGGGAGGGGAGATAAACCAAAGAAATCCCAAATAGTTGGGCGGGGTCTACAAAAAGTGTGAAAACTGGAATTTTTCTCTTCCCGGCAGTGGG
>CAZHHF010000268.1:0-2214 GCA_964531905.1 uncultured Bacteroides sp. | reverse complement strand
GTGTTGCTGACTGAGGAGAATGCTGTGAATATTGAGTCGCTCAGTGAAACATTGAATACGGTAAGGATCATTGCGCCAACCACAATCACTACCCAGTAAAGGCCGAGGAATGCCATCACTTTACTTACAGTTTCGGGAGGGATTGTACGGCCGTTTATTCTTACCGGGAGCATGGAATTGGGGTGAAGCACTCGGTAGATCTCATTGCGCATGTTCTTGACAAAGAACAGGAGGCGGTCTATTTTGGCACCACCGCTGGTTGACCCGGCACAGCCGCCGAAGAACATCATTATGAGTACCAACATCAACAGGAACGCTCCCCAGTTTTCAAAACCGGTAACCATGTAACCAGTTGAAGAAATTGTGGAGACTATCTGAAACAGCGGATCAACAACAAGGGTTTCAAATGAATTGCCGATTCCTTTAAACAGCAATACAAGAACGAAAAGAATATATGCGGCGATGATAATGAGAACGTAGGTCTTAAAAGCTTCATTGTGCCAAGCTTCTTTGATCCTGCCCTGCGAGGCCTTGTAAAACAATGCGAAATTAACGCCACCTATAAACATGAACAGGGTGACAATGATTTTAACGTAGTTGGAGTCCCATGCCACGATACTCGCGTTATGGGTCGAGTATCCACCGGTCGACATGGTGCTGAGGGCATGGCAGATACTGTCGAAAAGATCCATCGGTCCGAGCCACAGAAGAACCCAGAGAATGATGGTAAGGAGTGTATAGATTCCCCAGAGACGTTTTGCAGTCTGGCTTACGCGGGGTTTAAGTTTATCGTGGGTAATGCCGGTAACCTCGGCATTGAACATCTGCATTCCTCCGGCAGAATTGAGCATAGGCAATACGGCAAGGGTGAACAGAATGATTCCCATTCCGCCGATCCACTGCATAAGCGAGCGCCAGATGTGAATAGCATGAGACAGCGTGTCGATTTCTTCAAGTACCGAAGCTCCGGTTGTGGTAAAGCCCGACATGGACTCGAAAAAGGCGGCGGACACATTGAGTTGTGGTGTTCCGAAGATAAACGGAATCATGCCGAAAATCGAAAAGAATACCCAAACGAGTGCAGTGAGCATAAATCCCTCGCGTTTTCCCATATCACGCCGAGAAGTAGAGATGGCAAACACCATCAGCAGTCCAGCAATCAGAGTCACTGCAGTTGAAATTGCGAAAACGAACATGTCGGACTCGGAATAATAAATTCCCACACCAAGAGGTATCAGCATGAAGCCGGCCTCTATAAGCAGAAGAATACCTATCACCCTAAGGAGCATCCTGATGTTCAGTCGCGACAGATTTTTTAACGATGAGAGCATATTATCACCACCTGAAACGGTTAGACACTGAAGTTGAATTACCACACGCATCGGTAACTGTCATTTTCACCTCATGCTGTGAATTTCGCTTAAACCGGCGCTGGTCCATTTTAAATGTAACCAGTCCCGACTTTCCGTCAAGTTCAAAAAGAGCGAATTTTCCGTCGATCTCACCGCGATAGGATGCGATGCCGCTGAGATTGTCGCTGATTTTAAATGTCACGGTTCCACCGGTCCATTTTGCCGGTGTGACAGCGGTAACAACCGGCGCCACGTTATCGACATCGACCGCATATCGCCCGAAAGCGCCCACCCTGGCATGCATCGCGCCACCGGAATAGACGGCGTCGACTGCAGAACGACGGTCGCCCTTAAGTTTGACGAGACAATATTTGTTTTTGTCGGACAGGTTGTCGTTGGCCACCGGAATGGTAATGGTAATTGCCGATGCAAGCGGATCGGCGTAATTCCCGATAGTGTATACCGGCGACTTATATCGGTCGGACTTCGTGGAAGTGACCGAAAAATTGATGTCGTCGTAAAGTGAACCTTTAGGAATCTCCACCCTGACACCATCCATATCATATATGTGGTTGCCATCGTAGTTAAAGAGATTGCCCGACTGACGACGCGACGGGATATCGGTTTTCACTCCACGAACGGTGAAAGGAACCTTTGTGACGTTGCCCATAGCATCCTCAAGAATAAATTCCATTTTGTAGTCGCGTTCGGCATCGATCGTGATCACGCCGTTGTCGACTGCTTCGATCATAGGACCGAGGGGACGCGTCGGAGGCACCTCTGTTTTCATCATCCACCTGCCCCGGTCAACGACATCGCCATAGGCGGAAGAACAGGAACGCCTTGCCGAAGATTTTCAAGA
>CAZHHF010000267.1:0-2226 GCA_964531905.1 uncultured Bacteroides sp. | reverse complement strand
GAAAAAATGCTTGAACGCATCTGTCTCGATGTCAACGGTACCACCGAGGTTAAAGTCGGCGACAACATCATCAACTTCAAAGCGCCCTATCGCCGCGTGACCATGACCGACGCCATTAAAGAGCATACAGGAATTGACATTACCGGCATGAACGAGGAACAACTCCGCGACGCAGCCCGTTCACTTGGAATCGAAGTCGATGAAACGATGGGTAAAGGCAAGCTTATCGATGAAATCTTCGGTGAGAAATGCGAAGGAACCTACATTCAGCCGACATTCATAATCGACTATCCTATCGAAATGTCGCCGCTCACAAAAAAACACCGCGATAACCCTGAACTCACCGAGCGCTTCGAGCTGATGGTCAACGGTAAAGAACTTGCCAACGCCTATTCAGAACTAAACGACCCGATCGACCAGTATGAACGCTTCGTTGAACAGATGAAACTCGCCGACAAAGGCGATGATGAAGCGATGATCATCGACCAGGACTTCGTTCGCTCGCTCGAATACGGAATGCCTCCAACATCAGGTATGGGTATGGGTATCGACCGTCTCGTAATGCTAATGACCGGCCAGACCACTATTCAGGAAGTTCTCTTCTTCCCCCAGATGCGTCCCGAAAAGGTGCAGAAACGCGATAAAGAAGAATCCTACATCGCCGTAGGCGTTCCTGAGGAATGGGTTGCACCTCTTCAAAAAGCCGGAATACTCACTGTTGAAGCACTCGCAGCTGTGACATCAGCAGGAAAACTCCATCAGGAACTGTGCGGACTAAACAAAAAATTCAAGCTCGGACTTACCAACCCGACTGCAGAACAGGTCACGCTCTGGATAGAGAACGCAACAAAAGCATAATACCACGCGATATTATTTGACAACGCCGGAGAGATCTTCCACGTTACAACCTCTGCCGGCGTTGCCATCAATAACATTATCACATCCATGAATTTTCCCGGAAACATAGCGGTTATGGGAGGCGGAAGCTGGGCTACCGCCCTCGCCAAGCTGCTCCTCAATAATTGCGAACAGATAACATGGTACATGCGGCGCGACGACCGCATAGAAGAGTTCAAGCACTTGCGCCATAACCCGGCTTATCTGACCGACGTAACGTTCGATATCGAACGCATAAACTTTTCAAGCGACATAAATGCGGTCTGCGAACAGTGCGACACACTACTGTTAGTGATGCCGTCGCCTTACTTCAAGGACCACATGGAAAAACTCACGGTCGACATCAGCAACAAATACATCGTGAATGCGGTCAAAGGTATCGTTCCCGACGATAATCTGCTTATATCCGACTATATGACCGAGCGATTCGGAGTTCCGCGTGAAAACATACTCGTTATCAGTGGGCCATGCCATGCCGAAGAAGTGGCACTCGACCGCCCATCCTACCTTACAGTGGGCTGTCCCGATATCATACGCGCCGCCGAGTTTGCCAAATGTATCATATCCAAAAGTTCGCATGCCATCACATCGAGCGATGTCGACGGAATAGAATATGCCGGAGTGCTTAAAAATGTATATGCAATCGCTGCCGGAATCATTCACGGCATGAAACGGGGCGACAACTTCAAGGCAATGCTCGTGTCGAACGCCATACGCGAAATGGAACGCTTCATCGACGCCGCCAACCCGCGTCCGCGCCAGATATGCGACTCAGTATACCTCGGCGATCTCCTCGTCACCGCTTATTCACGCTTCTCACGTAATCATAATTTCGGATCCATGATCGGAAAAGGCTACTCGGTAAAAGCTGCCCGCATGGAAATGGAACAGACTGCCGAAGGGTATTACGGAGCCAAATGCATTCATGAAATCAATGCCCGTTACGACGTTGCGATGCCGATACTCAACACAGTTTATGATATCCTATATCGTCGTGTATCGGTTGATGCAGCCATAAAACGACTCGCTAAAACATTCAGCTGAAAACAGCATTGTAAAGCTTACCGCCGCTGCACGCACACTGGAGTGAACAATCGATAAACCGGGAAAATAATAATCAAATACCTATCTGAAACAATGGAATCTATTAAGCGATTATATAAAATAGGCTACGGTCCGTCAAGCAGTCACACAATGGGACCAAGAAAAGCCGCCGAGATTTTCCGCGACCGCAACCTGAATGCCGCATCATTCGAAGTGACATTATACGGCGCACTCGCTGCTACCGGAAAAGGCCACCTCACCGACCGTGCGATCATCGACACTCTC
>CAZHHF010000266.1:0-2258 GCA_964531905.1 uncultured Bacteroides sp. | reverse complement strand
AGCACATTCCGATGGCGGTGAATACAGCGATCGCATTGCCGTCGATCCATCCCTGGCTGATGAAGTTGGGTACAAGGCTGAGGGCTGCGCCCACAGCACCGAGGGCTGTGATGGGGAAGGCAATGAGGTGGGGATCCTGGAATCCGAAGAGCCATTCGAATATGATGTTGATTTTCTGTGCGAGCCAGGGGAGAAGTTCTACGCCTTCGTAAGCGCTTCCGGTGTATTCTCCTGTGGCAGATGCGCCGAATGTAAGAATCATAACGAGAGTTGAGATAATAAGTACGCCAGGGATAATGGCGATACCGACGTCAACTCCGGTGCGACCTCCGTCGAGGAGTGAGTTCAAGACTCTGATAAATAGTGATTTCGATTCAACCGGTTTATCTTCTTTCTCAGTCGCATTAGGAACGGTTGCGGCTTCTTCGGCAAATTTCGGATAGGCTTTGATGACGAAATACTGCATCATTCGGGTTGAAACGATGCAACCGCAGAATGCGCCGATGAAGCCGATAAGGGGTGCGAGATAATATCCCTGACCGATCATGAAGACGATTACGAGCAATCCCATTCCGAATGCTGTTCCGAAGTTGGTGAGAGAAATGTACTGGAATTTCTTGAAATAGGATGTGAATCGGCGATCCTGTGACAGAGAAATAATCGCGGGGTTATCGCTAAGGAATGTCATCACAGCTCCTAACGATGCTACTCCAGGAAGATTGAATAGCGGTTTCATCAGCGGCCTGAGTATGTTTTCAAGAAGCTTGACTACTCCAAACTCCACAAACAGACGTCCGATCGCTCCGGTTACAACGCAGATACCCATGAGATAGAATACGGTGTTTAGCAGCAGGTCGTGGGCGGTGTGCATGATTGTGTTGAGCATGTTGGGTACTCCCATAATGCGACCGATATAGTAAAACAGGCCTAATACGATAACAAGACACGGCACTCCAGTCGGTATATATTTCGACAAAGTGAATTTTGTTGCCGTCTGTCGGCTTAGTTCATTTTCCATGAAATAAAATGTTATGATTGTTATTTATGAGGTTGTGTTTATTTATGTTTCAAAGAGAAGAAGTCCATAGTCCATTTGACTCCGAGGTCAAGGAGCATTGTTTTGTTCTGCATTTCGTTGCCGGGATTTCCGTTCTTTCCGAATGAATAGAATGCGTTGGCGTGGAGGCGTATGGTGTGGCGGTTCTTAATGAGAGGATAAAATTCCACACCGGCTCCTACCATCGTAAGCTCTGTTCCGGGGGCAACAACGAGATCGGCACCGTTTTTAGTGTGGTTTACATCGTAGGTCGCTTTTCCGAAAATGTTCCACTTCTGATTGATGCGGAATGAAAGTTCACCCATGACCGACATGTCCTTGAGGAAGAACTGCTGATGCTCGGCAGCGCGGTTCATTACGTCGAGTTCAAGTCTTACTTTATCGAATGTGAACCGGTTACCGAGAGCGATATAGCTGATGTAGTGTCCACGGGTATATTCGAGGAGGTTGGCTGAATAGAGAGCGCTGAAACAACCGTGGTTGCCTTGCCACATGAGATTGTAGGCATACATGTCGCGGTTATCGGTTGTGTAGAACGGACTTTCGCAGAACTGGAATGTAAATTTATCGGCCGACGTGATGGAATAGGTTGCCGATGCACCGATCTGATAGCAGGGTATGTTGTTCCAGAACACCGAGCATCCGTAAAGGTCGATAGGCGCGCGATCGTATTCCCATCCTCCGATACTTACGACCTGTTTACCTCCGGCTATCGACCAGTGGGGGGTGATGTTGTAATTGAGATATATCCAGTCGGTTGCATCGAAGAATGAAGCGTCGTTATGGTTCTTGTTTAATCTCTGACGCCAAGAATATGAGAGATCTTTGGTGATGTTTCCATCTATACGAAGATTCAGATAGCGTCCCTTGAAACCGGTGTTGTCTTTAACGGTAGTTCCGTCGAGCCAGTCTCTTTGATAGTCAAATCGTGCTTCACCTCTGACGTTAATGAGCGATGAGTCGTCGTTAGCGTAAACTGATAGTAATGATGATGCAAGAAGTGCTGTCAGTAGCGTTTTTTTCATTTTTATTGAAATGAGTGAATAATGATATTTTATAAGGTTAATAGGTAACTATTGGCAAAAGGAATACAAAAATAGATGTTTTCATCGATACATGCAAGTTTAAAACCGAATTATTCGCTAAGCAATCACATGATGCATGAGTTTCAATTTTATTCACTATTTTTGCAGTAAATAGT
>CAZHHF010000265.1:0-2260 GCA_964531905.1 uncultured Bacteroides sp. | reverse complement strand
TTTTCTTTTATTTTCCCGTGAAAAATAGCTATATATTCCCTACAGGTGTACAAAAAAGCCTGCTGATTCAATGAGTCAGCAGGCTTTTTTATTGTATAAATGCTTATTAATAGGCTACTTTTTTACCGTTGACAATGTAAACTCCTTTGTCGGATTTCGCTACCCGGCGTCCTGAAAGATCAAATATCATTTCAGTGCCTTCGGGTTTATCGATATTTATTGCTGATATGGCATCGGATTCATCGGCTTTTACAGTACGGAACACGGTGTAGGGTTCGGGATTCGCAACGATCTCAATATTATTGAGCACGCCTGTCTCACCATAATTCTTTATCTGGAATACGATGCGGTCGCTGTAGATATATATCATCATGGCTTGCACGACACGTGAGTTGGAGATTGATACGTTGCCGTCGATACTGTTGTTGTAGTAACGCATAGATCCCATAAATGCCGAGAAAAATGACGCGGGAGCCGACGGCACTTCGGAGAATTCCCACAGCAGGTTATTGCTGACCGGAATTTTTGCAGTTTCTCCGTCGAAAGTAACTTTAGATGAGTAAAGGCGCTGACTGTTGTTTCCAGGACTGTAGGTTTCGCATGAGACGGCGTAGGTGGAACCATCTTTGTCACCGGTGAGGAAATATTGTTTGCCAATACTGAAGCTATTGACTTTATGACCGGTGATTGCATCGGCATCTTTAGAGTCAACTTCGTAGATCGAGATAGGAAAGGCAGCTGTGTTTCCTGAGAATCGACCGATAGTGCCACAGTAGAGATAGCGGTCGGTCTGACCGAGTGTAATATTGAAAATACCTGATGTGCTGCTGATATTGCATCCGACAGGATCGGTAGATGTTTCGGCGTTGTAAGTTCCCATGCTGAGATAGCCTTTGTCGCCTACATTCTGTATGCAATAGGTCCCCGATGTGATATTTTCTGTGCTGTTTTGAGTGTCAGCACCTGAATCTTCTGATGTTGCAGTTTGAGTGAGACCGTCAACGTGGGTATCGTCAAATGCGCTGATAACGTTTCCTAACTCATTGTAGCGGGTTACGCGCTGCGAAGTTTTATTTCGGATATATGCGTTGTTGGAACCGTGGTCATGTCCGTATAGGAAGACTGTATTTGGATGACGGGCGAGAGTTTTTTTCAGGAATGTGGAATTGGATTGTCCTTTGTTGGAGTTACTGATGCTGTTACTGTCGGGGAAGGGCACGTGTGCGACAAAAAACACAGTTTTCTCGGGATCTTTTGCGTAAAGTTCATCAAGTTTGTCAGATACCCACTGCACTGCTTCGTCTGTATAGATGTAGTCCCAAGCCGATTTGAAATAGTGTTTGCCGCAGTTGAGAACAATAAAGTCTATTCCGTTGATTGTGTAATGGTAGGCAGCGAGCAGTTTCATTGTACCGAGATCGCCGTTAGGAGCCTCTTCATAGAAACATTCGCTGGCGGGGAGTTCGCCTACATCATTCTTCATCACGAAATCGTAATAACGGGCTGCATTATAAGGCTTCGGGATTTTATCGAAGTTAGCCACCTCATAATCGTGGTTTCCCGTGCAGTATAGTACCGGGAATTTCTTTGCACCCATAGGAAAGGTGGCGATTGTGGCTTCGTGCATGAGGTCTTTTATACGTGTCCAGTTTTCTTCAGGAATCGTACAGTCCGATGTGTAGTCACCGCCAAGAATGAGCATATCGATTTTCTCCTGTTCTTTCATGGCATTAAGTGTGTTGAGGATTGTCCCACGCAACCTCACGGTTTCCAACGGACCATTGATCAGTCCCTGCTGACTATGAAGGTCGGAAAGGCAGCCGATGGTAAGAAGCGGTTTTTCGGTGGACTGCGCAGTGGAGACGAAACCGGTAAACGCCGAGGCCGTGAGCAGAGCCATGCTGAGTAATGTTTTCTTCATCTGGTTTAGGATTTTTAATGCGTTCTTAATTTGTTGATCGCTAATATGAATGGTTTAGATTAATTCTGTTACAAATATAGCGAATATTCGTATGTAAGCAAAGAGCGGATGTCGGCAAAGCCGTTGCGCGGTGCTTTAAGCACTTTAACTTACTGCAAATATAATCAATTATACATTGATTTACAACAATATCTACTGACCCATTCAAACGACTTGTCACGTATTTGTCCCGGTAAATAAAGAAGATCGCCTGCAAGTTATTAACTTACAGGCGATTATTCTGATTTTGTCGGGGTGACTGGACTCGAACCAGCGACCTCACGCCCCCCAGACGCGTAC
>CAZHHF010000264.1:0-2262 GCA_964531905.1 uncultured Bacteroides sp. | reverse complement strand
GACGACGTGATGGACCAGGTGCGCGAATCGAGCGAACGCGACTATCAGCTCGCATCTGGTATCTCCTCCGACGTCGATGCCGACGACACCATCCTCGCCCAGACAAAAGCGCGCATACCGTGGCTTTTGATCGGAATCGGATCGGGAATCCTCGCATCTATCATTCTCGCCACATTCGAAAACCAACTGGCAGCTGTAACAGCACTCGCCCTGTTCATCCCCATCATCGGAGGAACTGGCGGTAACGTCGGAGTACAAGCATCGGCCATTGTCGTGCAGTCGCTCGCCAATGGAACACTCGAGATAAAACAGTTTGCATCGCAACTTGGTAAAGAAGTACTTATCGGACTGCTAAACGCAACCGTCATCGCCGGAGTAATTTTGGCCTATAATCTGCTCACGATGCCTGACAACCTGGCTGTTACTCTTTCTGTTGCCGTATCGCTGTTCGTGGTAGTCATGTTCGCGACAATACTTGGAACAGTTGTTCCGCTCACCCTCGAGAAGCTCCACATCAATCCCGCACTCGCCACCGGACCGTTTATACAAATCTCCAACGACATCTTCGGACTGATCATATACGTGTGGATCTCCACCGCATTCCTTAAAATCTTCGGAACCTGAAATGTCACCGGCTCATAGATGGCTTGTCTAACCCATGTTTTTCGGATTTTCTTGCGGCTTCACCGAAAAATTCATACATTTGCCTAACAAACACGCATATTAAGCGTATATACCGTAAATATCCTATCACCGACAAACGGCAATGAATATTCCACACCTTCTAACCGCATTATTCATCGGAATTCTCGCCTGCGGATGCGGAGCTAACAACACCCGGTCGGCGAACCGCACCGATCAGGCTACGAACGCGGCAGTGACCGATATTCCGAAATTCAGCGCCGACACTGCGATGGCACGCCTGAAATCACAGGTTGCATTCGGGCCGCGCGTCCCGGGGACCGACGCCCATAAGGAAACCGCAAAATGGCTCATTGACCGCATCGCCGAAAACAATCCCGACACTATTATCGTTCAATCGCCCGAAATCACTTTCCCTGACGGAAAAAAAGCAGAGATCCACAACATCCTCGGTCAATGGGGACTCGACCGCCAGGAAAGGGTTCTGCTTCTCGCCCACTGGGATACACGACCCGTTGCCGATGAAGATCCAGAAGCCGCCAACAGAACGCATCCGATCGATGGTGCCAATGACGGAGGAAGCGGAACTGCCGTACTGCTTGAGATTGCACGCATACTTTCCCAATCACTTCCACCGGCAGTAGGGGTTGACATCCTTCTTGTGGATGCCGAAGACTCGGGAATACCCGATGACGAGATGTCATGGTGCCTGGGAACACAATACTGGACCGATCATCTGCCCTATAAACCGACGTCTATGCCGCGCTTCGCGATCCTACTCGATATGGTAGGTGGCCGTAACGCGAAATTCCACCGCGAATACCTGTCAGACCAGTTCGCCGGACCAATCGTCAACAAAGTATGGTCGGCTGCAGCAACGGCAGGCTATTCGTCGCGATTTCCTAACATGACAGGAAATGCGCTCACCGACGACCACGTATTCCTGAATCGCGCCGGTATTCCGGCAATCGACATTGTGGAAAACCGCAATCAGGCCACGGGATCGTTTAACCCTACATGGCACACTCTCGATGACAACATCGCCAATATCGACCCGACAACACTCGGCATCGTAGGCGAAGTGATCCTACACGTGATATATAACGAAAAATAACCGATCATAATGACTATCAAGGAAACTGAACAAGAAATTATCGATGAATTTGTCGACATCGACGACTGGATGGACCGGTACGCGATGATAATTGACATGGGCAACGCACTCCCCCCTATTGATGAGGCCTACCGCACACCATCGCATCTGATCGAAGGATGCCAGAGCCGTGTATGGCTCAATGCCGAACTCGACGGTGACAAAGTGATCTACACCGCCGACTCCGACGCAATCATCGTCAAAGGGATAATATCAATGCTTATAAAAGTGCTTTCAGAACATACCCCTGATGAAATTCTCGGAGCCGACCTTGACTTCATCGATGAGATAGGACTCTCACAACACCTGTCGCCGACACGTTCCAACGGACTTCTCGCAATGGTAAAACAGATGAAAATGTATGCCCTCGCATTCAAGACACGACTCGAAAACGAAAAATCCAATTCTTAATTAACCTTAAATAAAACCAACATGCTTTTCAAAGATCAGCCTAAGGGACTAATTCC
>CAZHHF010000263.1:0-2265 GCA_964531905.1 uncultured Bacteroides sp. | reverse complement strand
CTTACCACTTCTACACGCTGTCAAAACCGGTCATCCCCATGTGGTGGTGATACGATATCGTTGTGGTCGTAATCTTCGGCAAAGATAAGCTTTTTATTTGTTTTTACAAAATTACGGGGGTCATGGTTGTCTGTAGAGTAAAAAATAAGGCATCATGTTCATGACGCCTTATTTTTAAGGATATGTAGGAAATTTATTGTTTTCCGGAAACTTCCATCGATGATTCAATTTTCTTTACAAGTCCCTGAAGAACTTTACCCGGGCCGAGTTCAACGAATTCGGTGGCACCGTCGGCTACCATATTTTTCACTGTCTGAGTCCAGCGGACAGGAGCGGTGAGCTGAGCGATGAGGTTGGCTTTGATTTCAGCGGGATCGGTGTGGGGGAGAGCATCTACGTTCTGGTAAACAGGGCAGATGGGTGAGTGTACTTCAGTGGCTGCGATTGCTTCGGCGAGTTCAGCTCTGGCGGGTTCCATACACGGAGAGTGGAATGCACCACCGACTTTCAGGGGAAGAACACGACGCGCTCCAGCTGCAGAAAGTTTTTCTCCCGCTTCTTTTACAGCATCGATCTCTCCTGAAATTACGATCTGGCCCGGTGAATTGTAGTTGGCACAAACGACAACACCTTCGGTCTCGGCGCAGATTTTTTCAACGGTTTCGTCATCGAGTCCGAGAACGGCTGCCATAGTTGACGGTTTCAGTTCGCATGCTTTCTGCATTGCCATAGCGCGGGCTGAAACGAGTTTGAGTCCGTCTTCGAAATTTAATGCTCCTGCTGCAACGAGTGCCGAGAATTCTCCGAGTGAATGTCCTGCGACCATGTCGGGGTTAAATTCTTCGCCAAGAGTTTTTGCAAGTATTACAGAGTGGAGGAATATTGCCGGTTGGGTAACGCGTGTCTGTCGGAGATCTTCGTCGGTTCCGGCAAACATCAGGTCGGTTATTCTGAAGCCGAGGATTTCATTGGCTTTCTCAAACATATCACGGGCAATGGGGTTGTTATCGTAGAGGTCTTTACCCATGCCTACGAACTGAGCTCCCTGACCGGGAAATACGAATGCTTTCATAATGGTTTAATTTTACCTTAGTTTATATAACGGATTGCAAAGTTAAACAGAATTTGTCAATTTTCTATGTAGT
This sequence comes from uncultured Bacteroides sp., assembly GCA_964531905.1. Taxonomy (GTDB): domain Bacteria; phylum Bacteroidota; class Bacteroidia; order Bacteroidales; family Muribaculaceae; genus CAJUPY01. The sequence goes on along the minus strand of CAZHHF010000263.1, from coordinate 1,120 downwards.
AAGTGGTTTTTTCATTATCTTTACACGCTGAAACGCTGATTTGCTGATTGGGAAACAGTGTTTTGGTTGTATGATTTTCTAATAATTAAATGAATTTACTATGTCAGAACTCCTTATAATTCCTCTTTTTCTCGGCAATATCCGTGGATGGGAATGGCTTATAATATTGGTGGTTGTGCTTCTTCTTTTTGGTGGAAAGAAGATTCCCGAGCTAATGAAGGGCGTAGGCCGTGGAATATCGTCGTTCAAGGAAGGACTCAATGAGGCAAAGAAAGAACTGGAGGATACCGACGATAAGAAACCTGAAGGGAAGTAGAATCGTTTCAGGTGGGAGCGGAATCGTTTAGCGGACGTGGTTCCGGCGGAGATGAAATGTCGTTCTGGGGACATGTCGACGAACTCCGGTCGGTGATGCTGAAGATTGTTGCTGTTATTATGGTAGCGGCAATAGTTTTCTTTATTTTTATGCCGTGGATTTTCGATAATGTGGTTCTTGCTCCGTGTCGTGGCGATTTCCCGCTTTACAGGGTGTTTGATTATATATCTCCCGATGCGAAGTCGTCGGATTTTCATGTTGAACTTATAAACATCGAGCTGGCGTCACAGCTGTTTATTCATCTATCTACTTCGGGTTGGATGGCCGGAGTGGTGACATTCCCTATCATTATATATCTATTATGGACTTTTGTCAGTCCGGGATTGTATCCCGATGAAAGGCGTAATTCAAGCCTGGCTTTCCTATTCGGCAATCTGATGTTTTATATCGGTGTGTCAGTAGGATATTTTCTTGTCTTCCCATTGACTCTCAGGTTTCTTGCCACTTATCAGCTGAGTGATCTTATTCCGAATACGATTACTCTTGATTCTTACATGGATAATTTCTGGGGAATATGTCTGATTATGGGTGTGGTATTTGAAATGCCGCTCGTCGCATGGCTATTGGGCAAAATCGGTGTTCTTACCCGTCGTTTTTTCAATACATACCGCCGGCATGCCATCGTGGTGTTGCTCGTCAGTGCAGCAATAATCACCCCGACCGGAGATCCGTTCACGTTATTTATAGTGTTTGTCCCGCTATATCTTCTTTATGAATTCAGTGCGTGGCTTGTTCCGGTCTATA
>CAZHHF010000262.1:0-2277 GCA_964531905.1 uncultured Bacteroides sp. | reverse complement strand
CAGCGGAACTGTTGGGTTGATGTGGAATGCTACCCGGACTTGCCGGATGACTTTAGTCTTTTGCAAATCGTTGATACAGCAAGTATAACTGAAGACTCGCTGGACGTTTTATTGTGGGATGGGCGTCTGCAGAGATATAGCCGAACAGAGTTAGTAGATGAATGGGATCTTTCGGAGCTTGACTTCGTGGATCTGGACGGTGCTCGGATGTGCTATGCTTCTTCTCATCCGTTGGAGCCTGATGATGAAATGTATTATCGTATCGATAATCAGATTTTTGCTCTGAAGAAAGGCGGCGAAGTCAGTTTAGTTTTTGATGATGCCTACATTACATCCAAGCCGTATTTCCAGGGCTACCTGCGGAGAGATAAGATCTTTGTCTGTCAGGATGGTGATCTTTATCGTGTGGCATTGGATGAAGGTAAAAAATACCTGTTAGATACCGATGTGCTGGAGATGGAGTTCGATGACATCTGGGCTTATAAGAAAGAAGACGGATATTACACGCTATATCGTGATTATGATTTGGATAGTGGATATGCATCGCTGTATTTAGGCACAGAATCGTTGGATTATTATCTTCAGTATCGCGAAAATTTAAATAGGGCAGATTGGTAAGGAGGGATATGGATGAAGAAAGAGTATGAGGAAGATGGGGCAACTTCGGATGCAAAGGAAGAACAACAACTTGAAGGTTGCGAGAATGAGGTACAGGAACTTGAAGGACAAGAGGCGGAAGAAAATAGCATAACTTGGAGAGAAAAAGTTCTGTTATTGGTTGCAGCTGTTGTAGTTGTGGTAATCGTCGTGGGACTTGTGGGTGTATGTTGCTGGTCTGGTCATCAAGCGCGCATATTGAGCAATATGGAAGGTTCGTTCGGTTTCGACTCTACCACGACACGGTTGAAGGAATTCTACCCGACTACCACTGTGAGATGGAAAAGTGGTAGTGATGTCATCAGCGGCACAGTTGGTAACGATGGTGAGTTCATGAGGTATTGTTTTTATCAGTATCCTTATGCTTGTCATGAGTCTGCGCCTTGGACAACTTCAGAAGATTTTATTAAGTTGTTTCGCGCAGATTATGACTCCTGGGCGTATTTGGACGCTAAAGCAAAGGATGCGTATATTTTATGGGCGAACGATGATATTCACGGGTGGCATTGCTATATGCTGGTTCCTGATTACCCATACACATCAAGTTTCTATGGAAGCCATAATTTAGTATCAGGCTGGTTTTATCAGGATGGTGTTCGGATCACAGCTTATGACGATGAAAGCAGAATTAGCTCTATGAAGCCGAGTGATTTAGTCGCGGAATATCAAGCTAACGGGTGCTTTAGTCGTGGGGGATTGAGGTCGGCAGATTTTAGTACGGTGGTGAATTTTACATCGTCGGGCCAGCTTTATTATAAGTATGAAGCTGAGTACTACGATAAAATGACTGATATACAAGGAATTGCCTATCAAGGGTATGAATTACCTTGGTGGGAGGAGGCGACGTCTGAGGAGCTGCAACATATTACATCATGGAATAGTGATGAGGTAATTGGCGGTAGAATTTGGCGGAGTAGAATATCGGTAGACTGCTATCCGGATCTTCCGATTGATTATCAGCCGACGATTTACGATTCTGCGAGGTATGAGATGTGTGAACTTGCCGATAAGAGTAGCCAATGCGGAACTTTTTTCTTGACGCCAGAAGGGATAATCATGGCTAGTCGTGGCGAGATCATTGAACGTTGGGATTTTACAGCTGATACTGTAATTGAGGACGAATCGTCATGTCGTGTTTACGAGCAGATGACTTGTTCGAGCGATGATTATTTGGTGGTGGTCTATATGAATGATCAGTTAATAGGATTTAAACATGGCGGCGCGATTGAAGTCATTTTTGATGAGGTGGTAGGTAGAAAACCAGATTACTTGTCTAATTCCATTTTTGGCCTTAGAGGCAATCAGCTCATGCATTGGGGTCGTGGAAAAATAACCTTGATTTCGGATGACGTAATTGATGTCAGTGATGAAATGAGGTGTCTCTTTGCGAAAGAAGATGGCTGTTATGCTGTTAACGCAGTAGGGCGTTATAGTAGTAGTAGTTTTGAAGATGGTTTTGAGGTGATTTATCTTGGTGACGAATCTTTGGAGTACTACATTTGGGTATATGAAACGATATCTGACAGTGATTTGTACTACAGATAATGTGATTTCTGGGGAAACACTCTGGCCATGGGTCAGAGTGTTTTTTGTGGGTAGCGATTTAGGAGCTGAATGTTC
>CAZHHF010000261.1:0-2280 GCA_964531905.1 uncultured Bacteroides sp. | reverse complement strand
AATCAGTAAATCAACCTGCTATCTTATACAAATTCGGTGCATAAAACGTGTGCCGCGCTTTATGAAATTCCTCGCGTGTGTTTATTATAGTCGGTGTCAGAGTCGTTTCTCCGGCGAAGAAGTCGAGTACCTGTCGCAGCGAGTCGACTCCATAGACCTCAAGGTTGTTGACCACAGCAGCCTCGGATGCGTTAGCCGAGGGAAGTATCATTCCTTTGAACTTGTGCTGACGTGCCATTATTGCCATCGGTAAAGCTCCGCGTACGGGCAGTATTGTTCCGTCAAGAGCGAGTTCGCCCATTATCAGGTATTGTGCGGCTTTTTCGTGATCGATACGGCCGATTGCAGCCACGAGTCCCACGGCAATCGGTAGGTCGTAGGCCGAGCCTTCTTTCTTTACGTCGGCAGGTGACATGTTGATTACCACATGACGCCTGGGCATTTCACATTCAACTTCTTTAAGAGCCGAGCGTACACGTTCATAACTCTCTTTTACGGCTGCGTCGGGCAGGCCTACGATCGTGAAGCCGATTCCCTGATCGACTGAGACTTCTATCGTGACGAGGATGGCGTCAATGCCGTGAACGGCAGCTCCATAGTCTTTGACAAGCATAGGAGAGGAATGAGTATGTTTTTGATTCGTGAGATTGATTATTTCTTGAAGTAGGAGATCGCTTCAGTGACCGATTCTCCACGGTAAAGGCAGTTTCCGGCCGAGTCGGTGACGATGAACATGGGCAGACGTGTGATTCCGAACCTGTGCAAGCGGGTCGAAGAAACTGCTCCCGGCGCCCACAGGTTAAGTCCTCGCGCAGGTGCGTCGGCAAGAGTCTGTTTCCATGTCGCAGTGTCGGTGTCAAGCGCGATGTTGATTACTGCGGATGTATTGTTATTTTTTTCCGGAGCGACCGAATCTACGGCAGCGTTGATGGAATCGAGTCGGGCCGATGTCCCTTTTGTGAACACGAGCAGGGACCGGCGCGCTCCGGCCGGATTGAATGTCGTGAGGGTGTCATCGGAACAGAACATTGTGAAAGGTTCTATTGCGCTGTTATCTATCTCCACGTTGAATCGGTCGAGTTGCGAACGGTAACCCGCGATGAACTGCTGCGGACGGGCATCGGGATTTATCATATCGAGTATAGAGTCAGCTTGCGTGGGGCAGTCGCGGAATTCGTAGTGAAGCAGGAATGCCACGGTAGTTGAGAGTTTGTTATTGTTGTCAGCGACAAGTTTCTCTATTACACGGTTTATGGCGTCGGCATCACGTTCCGACAGGATTTTGCTGTTTTGTTTCAGGAAGTCGGCATATTCGATGGAAGTCTTGTTTCCTTTTACTTCCATGAATAACGGATCGGCCGAATTTAGTTTCAGTTCGATTGCGTCACCGTTTTTGACAACAATGTGTGCAAGTACAGTCCGTTGCGCGGTTGTTACGGTGAGTAGCGATGGTTTTTTAGAGCTTCCGGTGAAACTGAATTTCCCGTCGATTGCCGATGCCATTCCTGTTTTTAAAGCGTTGCCATCGTAATAGTAGAACCGAAGATTTCGTGTTCCGAGTCCGTCGACTTCACCGGAGATATGGAAAGAGTCATCGTTGCCGCATGATGATGTCATTATCATTACGGCGAGAATCAGTATTGAGATAATTTTTTTAAGATGGTATTTCACCGGCTTGTGAAAATTATCAATGCAGGAACGGCGGGTATCGACGTCCCTGCATTGGTTATCATTTTTTATGTTGTTACTTATTGATAGGGCATCCGGCGCATTTTGCCGCGATTTCCTTGAAGAAGTCGTTCCCTTTGTCATCAACGAGGATGAATGCGGGGAAATTCTCAACTTCGATTTTCCAGATAGCCTCCATTCCGAGTTCGGGATATTCGAGGAGTTCTACTTTCTTGATAGAGTTTTTGGCGAGAACGGCAGCCGGTCCGCCGATAGATCCGAGATAGAATCCGCCATGTTTCTTACATGCATCGGTAACCTGCTGGCTGCGGTTTCCTTTTGCGATCATGATCATTGAACCTCCTGCACTCTGGAACTGGTCTACGTAGGGGTCCATACGTCCGGCAGTTGTGGGGCCGAATGATCCTGAAGGCATACCTTCGGGAGTTTTTGCAGGACCTGCATAGTAAATCGGGTGATCCTTGAGATACTGTGGCATCGGTTCGCCGGCGTCGAGACGCTCTTTGATCTTTGCGTGAGCGATGTCGCGGCCTACGATGATGGTGCCGTTGAGCGACAGACGGGTCGATACGGGATATTTGGTAAGCTCGG
>CAZHHF010000260.1:0-2323 GCA_964531905.1 uncultured Bacteroides sp. | reverse complement strand
ATGCACTAACGCAGCTTAAAATTGTCACTGGGGCTAATGAAACCAAAATGGAAAAGTTCTTGACTAACTCCATTTCTCTTGCAAAAGAACTTGGTCAAAGCATCACCGATGTGCTTGGTTCTGTTGAGACTTTCAGCAGACTGGGATATAACCTTGAAGATGCAACCGAGCTTGCTAAATTTGCTGCAATTCTTGCAAATGTAGCCGCTGTTGATACAAAAGAAGCTACGACCGGTATGACATCGATTATTAAAGGTTACAACATGGATGTGGCAAATGCTGAACATGTTGCCGATGTTCTTGTTCAGGTCGGTCAGAAATATGCGGTTTCCGCCTCTGAAATGATGGAGGCTTATGAGAAATCCGGTGCGGCACTCAATGCTACCAATACGAGCTTTGAGAAGTCTGCCGGTTTGATTGCCGCTGCGAATGCGTCAGTACAAAATGCGTCTACAGTTGGCACAGCTCTTAAAACTGTGTCTGCCCGTATTCGTGGTGCCAAGTCTGAGCTATCAGAGCTTGGCGAGGATACGGAAGAACTCGCAGAAGGTTTCTCAAAATACGCCGATGAGCTTAAAGCTCTAACCGGTTTTGATATCATGGTAGAGGGAACCACGGATTCCTATAAAGATATTTATGATATTTTTGAAGGTATTGCTAAGGTGTGGGATAAGCTGTCGGATACGCAACAGGCTCGTGTTTCTGAAATTCTTGGTGGCACAAGACAGTTGCAGGTTATCTCCTCCATCATTGGTAACTGGGGTGATGCAGCCAATGCTTACACAGACGCTATGGAAGCAGCCGGAACAGCAACTCAAGCAAATAGCGTTTATATGGATAGCATTACCGGGCATGTCCAAGTATTCAAAACAACTTTCCAAGAAATGAGCCAAAACCTAATCAACAGTGATTTTATAAAGGGAATCGTTGATTTCGGTACTGCTGTATTGAATATCTTAAATGGCATATCCAAGTTAATCAATGTTATTGGCGGCTTGAACACGGTGTTAGTTGCAACGGTTGGTATTATTGCAACCATCAAAGCGAATACTCTCGTAGCAACAATATCTAAAATTGGGAGTAAAATAATAAATATTATCCCAAATATAACATCGTTTTTTAAGAAACTTTTTGAGATACCACAGGCAATGAAAATCGCAAAGGCAGAGGGACAAGGGCTATCTGCGGCTTTGGATTTAGTCGGATTTTCTGCATCTGCTGCTCAAGTAGCTATTGGCTTGTTGACTGCGGCTATTACAGTCGGTGTTATGATTTATAGCAAGTGGAAGCAGAAACAGGAAGAAACCAGACGAGCGGCAGTAGAAGCCGCAGATGCCGCTGTCGATGAATCTAATGAGCTTTCCGACCTTGTAAATAAATATCTTGACCTCAGTGAAGCGGTTAAGACGGATAAGAGCGCCAAAGAATCCTTGCTCTCAACACAAAAAGAACTAATAAACAAACTCGATGTTGAAAAGAACAAGGTCGGCGAATTGAGTGATGAGTATGATAATCTTTCCGACTCTATCAAAAAAGCGGCTGTCGATAAGCTTAAAGAATCGGAGCGTGACATCGTTGGCGGATTAAACGCTATAAAAGAGGAGCTAATTGACGCAGCGTCAGATTGGAAGGGTTCGCTAAACAATATCTCATCTGCATGGACTAAAAAGTCTGCCACAATATACGATAGCTACAAAGCGTTACGAGCGCTTGAATCTGCCGGATATATAACTTCAGGCTCCTACTCATCCTATACAGACGATGACGGGAAGAAATACTCTCTTGGCTTTGCATCATTAAATCTTGCCGATGGGTATGACCTATCCGACATCAATGGAATTATCGCTGCGCATAAGCGTCTTGGTGAAATGCTTGACATCGTAATTGACAATGGCGGCAGTGCAACTGAGGTCTACAAGGCATTATACGAGCGATATAACAGCGTTTCTGATATAGTAAACAGATATGATAACAGTATAGCGAATCTTAACCAAAATGTTGCAGAGCAATATATGCTCAATAGTTTGATTGGAAGAGATATCCCTACCACGCAAAGTGCATTCGACAGCTATAGGGCATCTGTTATTAGTGCTGCAAAAGATTCCAAGGAGTTTGTCGGTAGTGAGCAGGACATAGAAAGCGCAGTTGACAATGTTCTAAAAAAACAGGTTCAATTTGCCGGTTTTTATAAGGATACTACTACTGTAATAAACTCTGCGACAGATAAAGCAAAGAACTCCGCAGAGACGTTCTCTTCTCTATTCTCTGAAACTGTGTCTGACGGCATTGATTCTGTTCAAAGCAAAGTTGAATCCCTAAGTGG
>CAZHHF010000259.1:0-2323 GCA_964531905.1 uncultured Bacteroides sp. | reverse complement strand
AAGTCTGGCTCCAGCAGCTATCCGGCGGCGTAGACCCCCATGACTTCGATTTCACCATCACGTCGGCCAACTCACGCATGGATCACGACAACAGCATCATCGACGCCGCCCCCGTGACCTACCATGCTTGGGATGTGCGCAGCGGAATGGCAACCATCAACCCCGGCGATGAAAACACCGGAGGCACCTTCTCCACAGCCGTGGCAGAGTTCACCATCGCCCGCCTGATGAAGGATGAGAACGTAGCGCTGGAAGTGCACCGCAAATCCGACGGCAAGCTGCTTTTCTCCGTCAACATGGTCGACCTCGCCCTCCTGGTAAAGAGCGCCAAGCTCCAGGATATGGATGATCAGGAATATCTCGACCGCCTCGATGACTATAACTTCGTGTTCTTCCTCGACTCAAACATGAGGTGGACATCGTGCCATATCAACATCCTCTCATGGACAGTAATAAAAAATAACGTAGACCTGTAACCATTATCATACAGAATATAACACGCGCAAAGCGAAACAAAGAATTACAGCTATTATAATGAAGTTAAATCACTACATATCCGCACTGTGGGCTGCCATTTGCATGATGGCGGTCGCATTGACGGCGTGTGCAGACCACGAATTCGATGGTCCGCAGGGCGGCGGGAATGGTGGTGATTCTTCCACCAAGCAGCTACGCATCAATGTGATGCTTCCTGCAATGTCCCGCTCCGAATACCAATTCGGCTCGGCCTATGAGAACACGATCAATCTTGCGGGTAACGATTACAGACTTCTTCTTTTTACAGCAGATACAAACACCCTTGTTTGCAGCTTCAACCCTGCGGAAGTGCAGTATGAACTTCTGAATTTCCTTTCATATCAGGTATGTACCATTACGGCGGATGTTGCCGAGGAAATCACTAAGTTTACCGATCTGCGTGTCGTGATGCTTGCCAACTGGCGTGACTATCCTGTCCTCGACCTTGGCAAGACAACTATCGATGATCTCGCAGGCTACGCCAATGAGAAGGTATCCACCTCAAAAGCTACGACTTTCGATGCTTCCGAACAGCTTGTGGCGCGCGACGGCAACTTCATCCCTCTCTATGGTGTAAGAGAATGCAAAAACATCAACTGGACTGCCGGTACGTATACATGGCTCGGCGATCTGTGGATGCTTCGCTCTGTTGCAAAAATTGAAGTGAGATCCCTCGATAATCTCCCGCCTATTGAATCCGTAGAGCTTACCCGATATAATGATAAAGGTACATGCGCCCCGCGTGGAGTGTACAACGAAGAGGATTATGTCGGCGGAGTTGACCGCTACAAGCCGTTGACCTACGTTACCATCCCCGGAGACAAGAACGACACCAATGCCAAAAACTACAAACTGGTGCAGAATGAGGAAGACGGTTCGTTTGTTGTTTACGTGCCCGAATTCCAGATTCTTTCGGACTACAGCAAGCCTCAGCAACCTGTAGCCGACAGACCTGTGCTCAATCTGAAGTTCAAAGGTGTCAACGAGATATATCAGCTCGATTTCAAATATATCGATGAAGGAGCAGCAAACGCCCACAATGCCCGAATAGGAGACTATTTCAATATAGTACGCAACTATATATACCGCTATGACGTAAGCCTTTCAGGAAAAGGACTTGAATGGCATGTTGACGTGCTGCCGTATAATGCTGTGGAACTGAAGCCCAATTTCGGCCTGCTTTTGGCGGATATAACACTGAATAAGTATGTAGTTAGGTTATATACAGAACAGGGCGCTCCAACCCGTTCTCAGGATTTGATCATTGCATACGATGAGAACAACAAGCAGCTGCCGGCCTCCAAAGTGAAGTGGAGATTCTCTGAATCAATACTAAAACGAGTATGTGAGATAACTCCTAATGAGGATGGTACGTGTACAATCAAACCTATTCAGGGTAAGACTGGTCGCGATATCATCGAAGCCGTTGTTTTCGATAAAAATGGTGTTGAGGTTGCCGTGGAATGTATTGTCGAGGTGACTGAAAGGCATCTCGGACTTGAAAAAGCTACACTGAACCTCGTGCCTGAAAACATTCTTGCAGTGTATTCCCACCGCTCATTCCATGTTAATATTGTGGCTGAGAGGGATGCAAACAGCAGGCTCAGTTGGGAACTTTGCGATGACAATGACATACCTCTCGCACCCGGTTCGGGCTTGGAAAATCTTGTTACCGTCACTGCTAAGTCAGCCGGCGGTTCCGTACACAGCAATGATCTGATTAGTGAAAAAGATATAACTGTTAATGTCCAGGCCAACGATCAGAATTTGCACGGCACAGTCCATCTATGGATTTACTACGATGGTC
>CAZHHF010000258.1:0-2347 GCA_964531905.1 uncultured Bacteroides sp. | reverse complement strand
TGCTTAAATTCCGAACAAATCGAAGACCATATAAAGTCTGATACTACCAGCAAATCGGCTCCCCTAAAGGCATTTTTAAACTTATGATATCGAGGAATTTCAGATAGAGTCTCAAACAGAAACCTGAACAGTTTATTCTCATCGTTTCCACCATTGTAAGATTTAGAAAGAAACGAAAGAAACTGCTTACGCTGTCTTTCGAGATCGGTCAAGACAAAGAATGACAGTTTGTCGGAATAATTGACCATGCATATTGGTCGTTTCTCGCACTGAGCTATTATGGAGATGGCTAAAGCCAGTGTCTTTGCCAGGCTTTCCGGTGAACCTATCATCGAACCGCTGGTGTCTACGCATATATAAATCGGTCCGGCTTTTTCTTTATTTTCCTGACTTGAGGCGGAGGCGGATGAGAAGATCTGCAACCGTTTTTGTACGAAACGGTGCAAAAAGACTTTTTCTGTGGCAGGAGTAGCGAGGAGGGATAGCTCGGTGGGTAACAATGAATTAAGGTCATTTCCAATTGTTACCCCACTGATATCGCTTCGGGATGCAGACTGAAAGCGTCCTGTCCTTTCATGCCTTTCTCCTCCCCTGCGCCCTATTGATTTGGCAAGTTCCAAAAGTGTAGGATCAACACTACATAAGAAGGTAGCGTTTGCTTGGTACGGATTCGAGCTCGCTCCGGGATCGCTCAATAAGGTGGACGATTTTGCAAATTCCATGATCTCTTTCGGCATGCATTCTCCTATCTTTGAGCATGATCCGGTCATATCCGTAATTCCGTCACCCATATCTATTTCACCTTGGGTTACTTCATAGTCGCTGCCGGATTCACCTGATACGTAAGGAAACTCTCCCAACTTTAATGCTACCTCGATTTTACGTTGTTCTGTAGGAGTAATTGGTAGGATATTACGCGATAACCAGTCATTTAAAAACTCTTCCTTCTTCGCCGTTCGTAACTCTTCATCTTCCCAGTCCGCAGGAGTAAGTGATTCTATAAAATGGCTAATTACAGCACAGGAGTAATTCTTCCAAAACAGCTCATTTTGAACCACGCTGTAAAACCTCGCATCGCACACAATGTCGCGCATAAGCTGATAAACAACCGTCTTCGCGCAGCGAACCTTACCCACTACTTCCATAGATCCCTTGGTGGATGCCGCAATCGATATAATACGCCTTAGATATATTATATGAGCTTTGATCATGCCGATAAATTACATGGTTGAAAACCGGTTCTTGTAAAGTTCTATTACAGGTTTCAGGATAGTCTGCATCTTGCCGTCAGCGGTGAAGATATTGTGATCCAGTTCCCAAAACAATTGGTGAACGATATTATCAAACGAGTCCCCAATATCATTGACTATAAAGCTGCGGCTTAATTGTTCATCTGCTATGGTGCGCAGTGCATAAGAATAACCATTGATTAAGATATACCCATGCTTCACATATTTGATAGCAAATTGACCTCTCGAGCGAAAGATTAAAATACCATCTGAAGATTCTGAGCTGAAGAAAACTTCATCAGGTCTTGAACATATCATGTCGTAATCACTTTTCTTGATTTTTAGAGGCGCGCCATCACATTGAATTATATAATTTATTCTGTCGGGTGAAAAGAGGCGTCGGTCAGAAGTGTAATTGACGGCGTGCCGCTTATTACTCTTGAACTGATCCAGTATATCTTTGAACAGACAACTGAGGATTGATTCCGCCAGAATGGTTTGTACATCGTTAATGGCACCATCCTCATTCCATAACATATGCACCAACAGCATCATATCGCTGAAGTCTACTTCTTTACGGTCATTCAGGTAAGCCGCCGTTCTCATCACTCCCACCACTTTGCGCCATCTACGGTCAGAGATATAGAATTTGCTGTTTTCGCCCTCCCCATCTTTTTCGTCAGAAGCGTTCTCGGCCATTCGCTGGTTGAGCTTATAGCGTATTGTCACAATACAGTCAAGTATCTTAGCAGGTATAGATATCTTTGCAGCAGCACTTCGGATATGGGGATATTCTTCATCAGAGATCGGATTCTCAACCTTGACTGAATACGATTCCACCGGCAATAGCAAACGCTTGAAATTCTCCCGACTCTCAATCGGATTAACAATATATCTGATAAGAAAACGATCCCATAACGCTTCGAGACCTTCTCCCTCTGCCGGCAATTCATTAGATGCAGCGATTATCCCCTTAAGCGGAAGTTTCAATTCTTGATTGCCATTGAGATAAACTTTCTCATTTAGGACAGTCAGAAGAGAATTCTGAATTGCGGGGCCGGCCTTCCATATTTCATCAAGAAACACCACTTCCGCCTCAGGTAAATATCCTGCGGTAA
>CAZHHF010000257.1:0-2383 GCA_964531905.1 uncultured Bacteroides sp. | reverse complement strand
AGTATACTCCTGATTCACGGGGATGTTGTTTATATTCATCCATTCAACGAATTTCGGATGATAAACGATATATTCCTCGAATGAATCGCCGTTTTCGTCAACGAAATCAACTCTGACATTCTCGTCGCTCGGATTTATTTTGCGGCGACGTTTATATACCGGCATAAACACCGGCTCGATTCCCGATGTGGTACGGGTAAGGATACTTGTTGTTCCCGTAGGAGCTATCGTTAGGCAGGCGATGTTACGGCGCCCGTTGCGTACCATTTTCTCATATAGTTCAGGATCCTCAGCTTTCAGGCGGTTGATATAAGGATTATTTTTCTCCCTCTCTGCGTCGAAAATTTCAAATGCTCCACGTTCACTGGCCATGTCGACCGATGATCTGTAAGCGGCTAAGGCGAGTGCCTTATGTACGCTTTCCGAGAAATCGGTAGCTTCGGTTGTGCCGTATTTCAATCCCATTGCTGCAAGCATATCTCCCTCGGCAGTAGTTCCTACACCGGTTCTGCGCCCCATGAGTGTTTTTGTCTTGATCTTTTCCCATAGGTGGCGTTCAGTAGCCTTGACTTCATCAGGTTCAGGATCTGAGTCGATCTTTTTGAGGATAGTGTCGATTTTCTCCATTTCAAGATCGATAATGTCATCCATTATACGCTGCGCTTTTCCTACATGTTTGGCAAAAAGCTCGAAGTCAAATTCTGCGTTTGGCGTAAAAGGATTTTTAACGTATGAGTATAGATTGATAGCCAGCAGACGGCAGCTGTCATAAGGGCAGAGTGGAATTTCACCGCACGGATTCGTCGAAATTGTTTTGAAACCGAGATCGGCATAGCAGTCGGGAACCGATTCCCGGGTGATCGTATCCCAGAACAGAACGCCGGGTTCTGCCGACTTCCATGCATTGTGTATTATCTTTTTCCACAACTTTGCCGCATCTATTTCATGAGTAATCTGTGGAGTAGGGGAGTCTATCGGGAAGGTTTGTGTGAATTGCTCTCCTTTTAAAGCTGCTTCCATGAAAGCATCGCTGATTCTTACCGATACGTTAGCTCCCGTAACTTTACCCTGCTCGAGTTTGGCGTCGATGAATGACTCTGAGTCGGGATGGTTGATACTTACTGTAAGCATCAGTGCGCCACGTCGTCCGCCTTGAGCCACTTCACGGGTGGAATTGCTGTATCTTTCCATGAATGGAACTAATCCGGTGGAAGTCAGCGCCGAATTCTTGACCGCGGTTCCTGCCGGGCGTATATGCGACAGATCATGTCCAACGCCACCTCTACGCTTCATTAATTGAACCTGCTCTTCATCGATGCGTATGATACCGCCGTAGGAATCCGGAGTACCGTCCAGACCGATAACGAAGCAGTTCGATAGTGAACCCACCTGAAAATTATTCCCTATGCCCGACATCGGACTCCCTTGTGGCACAATATAGCGGAAGTTCTTTAGATATGAGAATATTTCATCGTGCGACATCGGATTCGGATAACGTTGCTCAATGCGGGCAATCTCTCCGGCTATTCGATGGTGCATGTCGTCGGGAGTCAGTTCAAATATATTCCCGTCAGAATCTTTTAACGCGTATTTGCTGACCCATACACGAGCTGCAAGTTCGTCGCCGCCGAAATAACGTAAAGTCGCATTATAGGCGTCGTCATAGGTGTACATTTTTGGTTCCACTATTTATATATATTTAGATGATATTGACATGATTGGTTTTCATACTTTGCAAAGGTCGTAAAAACAGTTCTCGTTTCCAAAAATAATAGATGATAAAATTTGAAATGTTGATAAGTTTACAAAAACGGAATACCACATGATTTATCCGATTTTTGAATTAATGCATTGATCGTCAATAGCTTGTATGACTGCTACGTGGAGCAGCCGGGTCCAATGACCATCATCCTGAAGTAGGGAAGCACGGCTCGTGCGTCTGTCGCCAACCCATTGATTACCAATAGCTTGTATGACTGCGTGGAGCAGCCGGGCCCAATGACCATTACCCGGAAGTAGAGACACCACGGCCCGTGCGTCTGCCACCAACACGCTGATCATCAGCGGCTTGTAGGGCTGCTACGTGGAGCAGCCGGGTCCAATGACCATCATCCTGAAGTAGAGACACCACAGCCCGTGCGTCCGCTACCAACCCACTGATTACCAGTAAATTGTAGGGCTGCTACGTGTAGCAGCCGGGTATAATGACCATCATCCTGAAGTAGTGCCTCTCTGTCCGATATTCACTACCAACAAACTGATCCTCAGCGGCTTGTAGGGCTGCTACGTGGAGCAGCCGGGTCCAATGAACACCACCCGTAAGTAGGGACGCACGGCTCGTGCAATGCGGTTCAAATAAGATGCAAATGGGATAAAAAAAACG
>CAZHHF010000256.1:0-2397 GCA_964531905.1 uncultured Bacteroides sp. | reverse complement strand
TGCACGTTCAGGGTTACAAATACAACGAGATCGCCGAGAAACTCGAACTCCCCCTGGGTACAGTAAAAAGCCGCATTTTCTTCGCTCGCCAGCGCCTCCAGGAAATGCTCAAGGACTACGCTTACTAATACGTAAGCCCCCCCCAACAATTTTATACTGTTTACACCAAAATTCAAGAAAGATAAAATGGCCGCGCCGGAACTCCCTGCGCGGTCATTCTTTATTGTGTTTAACTGTGTGAAAAAATGTGGATTTGATTGTCGGTCTTGATTCTATATTTGGAGATAAAGTATATTTGATTAATTTTGCAAAACATGTCTTTGCTTTCATTCATAGGTTGGCGTTGGCATGTTAAAAATATGCTCGTCTCTGTATTAAAACTCTAAAGTACGATGAAATTAAATCACATTCTTGCGTTTGGATTGCTTGCCGTGTTGTTTTTCGGGTGCAGCTCCGATATTGATCACGACTACACTATCAATGGGCATGAGTATGTCGATTTAGGTTTGCCGAGTGGACTTAAATGGGCGACCTGTAACATAGGCGCGTCATCGCCTACTGAGTTTGGTGATTATTTTGCCTGGGGTGAGACAGAATCCAAAGAAACGTATACGGCCGAGAATAGTAAAACGTATGGGAAAGAGTTATACGATATTTCAGGGAATCCGGAGTATGATGCCGCCCGGGCCAATTGGGGTGGAACATGGCGTATGCCGACTAAAGATGAAATAGAAGAACTTATAGATAATTGTAACTGGGAATGGCGGGAGAGTTGGAACGGTGTCGCAGGTTGTCTTGTGACAGGATCTAACGGTAATTCGATCTTTATTCCTGCTGCAGGTTATTGTGATGGCTCATCGCTTGATTTCTTGGGTTATTCAGGGTCATACTGGTGTTCGACATCTTATAACTATCTGGGCGCTTATCAGCTCTACTTCAATAGTAATAGCCACTATATTGGTAATAACTTCCTTTATGATGGGCAAAGTATCCGTGCGGTTTCGGAATAAGAATAAATTGAAATACGTTAAATGATTATAAAGGTTGTGGCATATCGAAATGTTGCAACCTTTGTTATATATGGCGCGTTACAACCAGTAGCTTTTGATTGTCGGCGGTGGTGACTGCAAATACACGGATGTCGCCACCTTGCTTTACTTTCAGTTTTTTGTAGAGTTTATCAACGTCCATAGGGAAATTGCGGACAGTGATATTGACCGCCGGGTATCGTGAGCTGAATCGTTTTATCTCCTTTGAAGAAAATTCGATTATATCGATGATTTTGAGTTCACTGCCCGGAAATTCATCGATTCTTACAGGCGACGTGTATAGGTTGGTGTTGGCGCTGAGTTTGTCGATGCCGAAACGCGATGATAGTAAGCGGAACGGACCTGCTTTCATGAGCGCCGGCGCGGGTTCAAGGATGAATCCGCCGGTTACGGGAGCTGCGTAGGTTATCTGTGCTTCATGCTCTTGGTCAAGAGTGTAACGGAATTCATTGTCGCGGTTCCGCACTATTATTTCAGGTTCAGCGTTAGACCGTTCGGTATTGATCACAGCAAGCAATTCCTTACATTCGGTGCCGTTGTCAACCACATAAAGTTCGGTAGTTCCGGGTAGGTCGCGTAATGTCTGTGTAACGTCGAGCATCGGCGACAGTTTTGCGATGATGCGTCGGCTTTTCAGTTTCATTACCGGTAGGATAGCGGTGAGGTCGGGAGTACAGTCGTGCAGATTGTAGACGCGTTGACCGGCATCACCACGTCGGGCCGGGTCTATAAAGATTACGTCAAACCGGCGATCGGTCGTGTTGAGATACTCTACACTGTCGGTCTCAATTACAGTGATATTCGGATAACCGGCGAAGTTGATACGAGCGGCGGCGACAAGCAATGGCGAGAGTTCGCATGAGGTGACATCGGTGCCTTTAACCGATGCCATCGCCATAGTGTCGATCCCGAGACCCATTGTCATGTCGAGTATCGTGTCGCCTGGTCGGATCAATGATTGGTGGAATAGGGCGATGTCGGCCGACGTTGCCTGTTCGATCGAGAGAGGGGAGAGGAGTATCTCGGGACGCATCAGTTCTCCGGTGCCGGTGATATTGAATTTTTTTCCGGCTTTGATAACACATTGGATGTGGGTAATGGCATGCTCGATCCACGGTTCCGAGTTGTGATATTTAAGTCGGAGTCGAACTGGGTCGTCGTTGATATGTTCCTTGATGAACTGTCGGAATTGATCGTCGGCTTCTATAAACATGTTAATTGAGTTTGTAAGCTAAAAGAGGTTGCGTCAAATAACTGTTATGACGCAACCTCCTCTAATTATAAGTTGTATTGACAGCTATCAGCCTTTGATAGCAGCAACTCCGGGGAGAACTTTACCTTCGATAGC
>CAZHHF010000255.1:0-2407 GCA_964531905.1 uncultured Bacteroides sp. | reverse complement strand
AAACCGTCCTATCCAGTATGAACGTTCGCTCGAGGATTATAATACTGACATCTACTGCCCGATGTATGCATCGCCTGAATTCGTAAAATGGTATGCTACCAATCCTAAAAAGCAACGTCCGATCATCCTATGCGAATATGCTCATTCAATGGGTAACAGCGTCGGTGGCCTGAAAAACTACTGGGAAGTTATGGAGAGCTGCCCGAAAGCTCAGGGTGGCTGCATCTGGGACTGGGTTGACCAGGGCTTCCTCGAAACCGATGCCCGCGGAAATCAATACTGGGCCTACGGCGGTGACTTCGGTCCGGCCAATATTCCGAGCGACAACTCGTTCAACTGCAACGGTCTGGTCAACGCGAACCGCGAACCTCATCCGGCTCTCTATGAAGTGAAGAAATGCTACCAGAATATCAAAGCCCGTCTGATCGATCCGGCAAATCTCACTGTTGTGATCCGCAACTGGTATGACTTCACCAACCTGGACCAGTATCAACTTAACTGGAAGGTCACCACTCCCGACGGCGAAGTGATTTCTTCAGGTGTTAAAAACATCAGCTGCCAGCCCCATGACTCCGTGACCGTATCGCTCGGAAAATATGTTCCGGTGAAAGCTCCCGAAGCTTATCTCGACCTGAGCTGGACCGCTCTGAAGCCCCACGTGCTGGTTAACGCATCGCATGAGATCGCCTATGACCAGTTCATTCTTCCCGGAACCGCTCCCAAAGCCAACAACAAGACCGCTTCGCTCAAACGCAAAGGTAACAGCTTCACTTCGAAAGGAGTAGAATTCACCGTTTCGGACCAGAGCGGAGTTCTCACCGCCATGACCGTAAACGGCAAGCAGATTCTTGAAACTCCGCTGGCATTGTCGCTCTATCGTCCGCTGACCGAAAACGATGCCTCATGGGCCGGTAAGGGACGCCTATGGCGCGAGGAGGGTCTCGATTCTACAACTACCGTTCTGCGCGATCTTCAGTTTAAGAAGAATGTTGTTTCGGCAACAACCGATGTAATCAACCGCAAGGGTGACAAGATAGGAACTGCCGTGATGAACTATTCAGTGACCGGCGACGGCGCCATTGCTGTAAACTGCCAGTTCACCCCCGACACCGCAGCAGTGAAGAACATGCCGCGCGTGGGTCTCGTGTTCACTACTCACTACTATCTTAATTCAAAGGTAAGCTACTGGGGTCGCGGCGAGAACGAAACCTATATCGACCGCAACGCATCGGGCCGTATCGGCAAATACACCACCTATCCTGTCAATGACTTCCACCACTACGTTGTTCCGGGAGCAGCCGGAAACCATACCGACGTTCGCTCGATGACTCTCAATCAGTACAACCTCACAATCACTGCCAACGAGCCGTTCCAGTTCAGCGCTTATCCTTACGATGACCGCGCACTCGACAAAGGAACCCACCTAAACGACATGATTGTGCTGCCTTCGATCACCGTTCACCTCGATGCAGCTCAGACCGGCGTTGGAACCGCGACATGCGGTCCGGACGTTCTGCCCGAATATTTCTGCCCGATGGAACCGTATAATTTCACATTCTACTTCCGTCCGTAAGCATTTTTATCAGAATGTCATGGATCTGCTATTGCCGTTCCATGACATTCTGACAAAATAAACTACGACGTGACATAGTTGGCTCACGTTAATTAACAATATGATAGATGAAAAAGTATATATTAATTCTTTTCTCACTTTTTGTGATATGTTCCTGTACTACATCCAAAACAATAGTGTCTCAAAATGTGAATTTAAGTAAATATGAGTACGCAACAATCATCAATAATGAAACCTACCATATCCCTGCGGAACTAATGGGATATGAAATTCAGTTATTTGATGCTGTTGAATCTTCAAGATTGCAGTTGATCAGCGACCGTCGGATTTATGAATTGACACCACAACAGAAAAGCTTATTGTTATTGGTTAAATATGGCGTAAATCAGAATGATGGAGAAACTATTGTTACAGTCAACTTCATTGACTACATGACAGGAAAACCTATTGCTTCTTGTAGAGGTGCTTATGGTTTGGGGTTTGGACATGCTGAAGATCTAAAAGTAGCGATCAAGAGAGTCGCAAAACAAATTTCAAATACATTTCCCCAAAAATAGATCTCTATATGATATGGTCCCTCCCCATCATCTGATAGGGATTTTTTGTATTCGCAGTTAGGATATGCTTTAAACTATGCGTTCTACGGAACTTCCCCTGAGGAAGAATAGGGAGAATACTCGTTGCACTTCTTATTGGGAGCTTTGCTCCAAACTTTTCTTGATTTTAGTGTGTTGATATTTTGTAGATTGCAATATTTTCACTAACTTTGCACTACAACTAAGGGTAGTTTCCCCGAAAAGAAATACTTCGAGTGCGAAAGCAACGATTTTAGGC
>CAZHHF010000254.1:0-2476 GCA_964531905.1 uncultured Bacteroides sp. | reverse complement strand
GTGTGCTGGCCATAGATCCGGGATTCAGAACCGGATGTAAGATAGTGTGTCTCGACGAACAAGGGAATCTTCTCCATAACGATGTGATTTATCCGGTACCGCCGGTTTCCGATGTAAAGGGAGCAGCGCGTAAACTGAGCCGACTTATCGAAAGCTACAGGATCGATGCAATATCTCTCGGAAACGGAACGGCAAGCCGAGAGACGGAACAGTTCCTGAAGAAAATGACATTTCCTAAAAAGGTTGAGATCTACGTTGTAAATGAAAACGGTGCATCGGTCTATTCAGCATCAAAAATTGCACGTGATGAGTTTCCCGATAAAGATGTGACCGTAAGAGGAGCTGTTTCAATAGGACGCCGACTTATCGATCCGCTCGCCGAGCTTGTCAAGATCGATCCAAAATCGATCGGTGTCGGTCAATATCAGCATGATGTAAACCAAACCGATCTTCAGACAGCTCTTGACAACACGGTAACGAACTGCGTGAACCGCGTGGGTGTGAACGTAAACACCGCGTCACCAAAATTACTTTCTTACGTATCGGGAATCGGACCTGTACTGGCTGAAAATATCATAAAATACCGCACAGAAAACGGTGATTTCAAGTCGCGCGACGAATTCAAAAAGGTTAACCGTCTCGGTGAGAAGGCATTCCAGCAATGTGCCGCATTCCTCAGGATTCCGGGTGCGAGCAATCCACTTGATAACAGCGCTGTTCACCCTGAAAGCTATCATATCGTTGCCAGAATGGCGAAGGATCTCCACTGCACCGTAGATGAGCTTACCGGAAATCACGAAAAGGCGACATCAATAGACATTAACCGTTACGTGACCGACTCGGTGGGATTACCGACTCTCAACGACATAATCACCGAACTTGAGAAACCAGGACGTGACCCCAGAAAAAGTATCGAGGTATTTGAATTTGATGAAAGCATCCGCGACATCAATGACGTAAAACCGGGAATGATTCTTAACGGTATCGTGAATAACATAACCGAATTCGGTGCTTTTATTGATCTGGGGATTCATCAGAGCGGTTTACTTCATATCTCACAGATGAGCGACAAACGGGTAGCATCTCCACGCGATGTTGTGAAACTGAACCAGCATGTTCGAGTAAAAGTGATTGATGTTGACCTACAGCGCAAACGAATATCACTCTCATTAAAGGATATCAACTAATGAGCCATAGGATCGTAATCGGCATAGGGAGCAATACACCTGACAAGAGCGTCAGGATGTCGAAGGCAATCGAATGGTTGCATACCTGGTTGGAGAATATGATTGTGTCAAGTATCTATCCGACTCTTCCCGAAGGTGACGGAGTGTGGAACGAATACTCAAATGCCGTCGCTATCGGCCATACTGATCTTAGAGCTGATGAAGTAACAGCGCGAATCAAAGAGTATGAAAGTGCAAACGGTCGTACAGCCGAGCTTAAAGCACGCGACATTGTCACAATAGATCTGGATCTTGTGATCTATGACGATCATATTCTGCGTCAACGAGACATGTCGAGCAACTATTTCATGACCGGCTATAAGGAGATCACAATGCAGTTCAAATAAAAATAGTATGTGATGTGGCGCATCTCCGAAGCTGTCGAGTGAAACGGCGGCCGCTCATGAAACATTGGACCCGGCTGCTCCGCGAAGCAGCCCTACTTTTGAATGAGGTTATCAGTTTATTGGGATCATGATTCTTTCGGACGAAGCAGCTCAATCCAATAACCGTCGGGGTCTTCTATAAAGTATATACCCATAGAAGGGTTTTCGAAGCAAACGACTCCCATTTTCTTATGGTAAGCCAATAATTGATCGTAACTTTCTCCGGAGGCGAGACGCAACGCAAGATGGGTCTCGTTCTCACCGAGATCGTAGTTCTGGGGATGGTCACGCATACATGTGAGTTCGAGCCTGAATCCGGTTTCGTTATCACCCATATAAGTGATAGTAAAAGCTCCATCGGGACCATCGATGTGACTGAGTTCCTCGAGTCCGAGTGCGTCTTTATAAAATTTAATTGATCGGTCGCGGTCGGCGACATTAATGTTGTAATGATCGAAGTGTAGTTTAAAATCCATAATAATTAACTTATTCATTAATAAATATATAAGGAAATAGCGGCGGTTAAAGTTCACCATATCTCCATATTAAATGAAAAATTCACGTTATTTCCTATTTGAATGAGTTCCATGTGTAATAAAGTCAGTTAACAAGTTATTGAGGATATTTCATCGAGCGTTCGGCCTTCCGCTCGTATTAACCCGATTCAATGTACCGCAACATGCATAGTTATGGCTGACTGTTCCATAGGAACCATTCTTAGATTCTTAATTTCCACGATGTCAATGTTCTCTTTGCAATAGTCAGGTAGCAGTTGCGGTGCGTGTGATAATCTCAGGTGGTCAACCGCGGGGAATCCGCCAAAGTGGCAGGCGGGGCGCTCGGAAATCAGCACAGCTTAACCTC
>CAZHHF010000253.1:0-2479 GCA_964531905.1 uncultured Bacteroides sp. | reverse complement strand
GGATCATCAAGAATGACCCTTGCGAGTGCAAGACGTTGACGTTGGCCACCAGAAAGAGTGCCGATTTTTTGAGTGAGATCGGTAATTTTAAACTGAAACAGCATCTGTTTCATTCTGTCCTCATAATCCCACAGCGATGCCGCATCCATTGCCTGCACCGCTTTCGTGATTTCAGCGGGATCTCCTCCGGCTACTGCGTTCTCATATACGGTGATTATACGTGCCGATTCTGTATCATTTGCAAAAGCTCCTTCCACAACTGAGATTTCAGGATCAAAATCAGGCGTCTGGTCAAGATACCCGACCTTCAGATCATTCCTGTAAATTATTTGACCGGAATCAGCCGATATCTGACCAGCCAGACATCGGAGCAGAGTTGTTTTCCCGGTTCCGTTCTTTGCAATCAAACCAATCTTGTCACCCTCATTGATACCGAAAGTGACATCAGCAAAAAGCATCCTGTCACCGACACTTTTTGTCAACTGCGATATTTGAAGATATGAAGCCATATTTCGACTTATTTCCTTTTGTTTAAAGATTCTATCATCTCGTTCAAGTGGTCGCGTATCGTTTTCAGACGATCAACCACCTCTGATCTGCGCTCGATTCCTTCGCGGTTGTTACGCAGCTCGGCAAGGGCGGCTTCGATCTTCAGTCCCCTATCTTTCACGAGGTATCTTATCATTTTGAGTATTTCAATATCCCTCGGAGTATAGTATCGCGTACCTTTGGAATCTCTGAACGGCCTTAACATCGAGAACTGTGTTTCCCAAAAACGAAGCGTCGACTTAGGAAGCTCCAGAAGTTCAGAAACATCATTTATGCGATAATACTTCTTATTCAGCGAATCATTCATTACTCATTGTTCATCAGTCCATGACATGTGCGGCAGCATCGGCAGCCTTAATCATTTCGGCATATTGTTCGGGAGTCAGATCCTGATAATAATAATTGACCGGATTCTGAGGCGTACCCTTATATCTCACTTCATAATGAAGATGTGATCCGATTGATTTACCGGTATTTCCTACTTTACCTATCAAATCACCGCGGACAACCTTCTGCCCTTGCTTCACATTAATTTCACTTAAATGGGCATAACGGGTAACATAGTTATAACCATGATCTATCTCCACAAGGTTACCATAAGAGCTTTTCCATCCTGCCCACACTACTGTTCCGTTGCCGGTAGCATAGACCGGCGTTCCGGTAGCCGATGCGAAATCCATCCCCTCATGAAATTTTGTCGTTCCATAAACCGGATCTACACGATAACCGTAACCCGACGCCATCTGTTTCATATCTTTCTGTGATATAGGCTGAACCGAAGGAATATGATTTATGCGTTCCTGCTGTTCCGATGCCATAATGCGGAGGCTGTCAAATGAATTGATCTGAGCATATACCATCCTGTCAAGAATATCCATCTTATCATTGACACTTTCCAGAAGTTCCATATCGGTCATCAGCGTATATCTCTGGTTATCATGACCGGCAACCCGGCGGGTAACTCCCAACGGATCGGCCTGCATCATAACTCTGTAAAAATTATTGTCACGCTCAGCGATTCTGTCCATCACTACAAGAGCCTCCGACAAACGGTCGTCAAGCTGATGAATCTCTGATTTAAGCTTCCGGTTTTCATCCATGAGTACACGCTCACGCGGGAAATCCACAAGATAATACAGAGCCGTGAAAATAACCACAGCGATACATATAATCTCGAAAGCATGCAGCATAATCGTCCACACCTTGCTGGCACGCGACGGATAAACGCGCTCATAGGTGTCGGTCAGCTGGTTATACAAGTAATAGACCTTACGGCTCATGCGTTCCTTGAATTATTTAAAACACTGGTTTTGTTTGCAAAAATAAGGAAATTATCGTAATTTTGCACCCGTTTATTAGAAAAGATTGCATGGGCAATTTTGGATAACAAAGATAATTATATCGACTTTCAATCTATAATATGTTAACTGCAAAGGAAATACGCGAATCTTTCAAAAAATTTTTTGAAAGCAAAGATCACCACATCGTACCTTCGGCTCCTATGGTAATAAAAGATGACCCTACTCTTATGTTTACCAACGCCGGAATGAACCAGTTCAAGGATATAATTCTCGGAAACAAGGCGGCGAAATACAAACGTGTTGCCGACTCTCAGAAATGTTTGCGTGTAAGCGGTAAACATAATGACCTGGAAGAAGTTGGACATGACACTTACCACCATACTATGTTTGAAATGCTCGGCAACTGGTCGTTCGGCGACTATTTCAAGCAGGAAGCCATTGACTGGGCATGGGAATATCTTGTCGATGTTATCGGACTCGATCCCAAACGACTCTATGCAACTGTTTTTGAAGGTTCGCCCGAGGAGAATCTGCAACGCGATGATGAGGCAGCCTCTATTTGGGAAAAACATCTTCCGGCCGATCATATCATCAACGGAAACCGTCACGATAATTTCTGGGAAATGGGC
>CAZHHF010000252.1:0-2517 GCA_964531905.1 uncultured Bacteroides sp. | reverse complement strand
GATTGGATTCTTGCATTAATAACGGCTTGTCGTTATAAAACAAATGGCTATTGTTGAATAGAAGATAGCGTTGGATTCTAAGATCAGTAGATGATTTAAAGTGATTATCCATATCAACTTTTATATCAAAGATACGCAAGATTTACTTACATCATGCACATATATACAACAGAGAGGCTATGTCATAATTATGAGTTATGCTATAGCCCCTCTTAGAAATCAGATATGAAATGAATGTAGCTTTATATGTATGACAATCTATCGGCCACTATACATTTCATCGTAATATTTCTCGTAGTCTCCTGATGTGATATTGTCCATCCATTCTTGATTGTCAAGATACCACCGCACTGTCTTCTCAATGCCTTCCTCAAATTGCAGAGATGGTTCCCATCCAAGTTCCCGCTGCAATTTACGAGAGTCTATGGCATAGCGCATATCATGACCAAGACGATCAGTAACATAAGTTATAAGTTCATCAGAATAGCCTTCAGGATTACCAAGCAAACGATCTACCGTACGAATAATAACCCGTATGATATCTATATTTTTCCATTCGTTGAAACCTCCTATATTATATGTCTCAGCAATTTTTCCTTCATGGAAAATTGTATCAATAGCACGGGCATGATCTACGACATACAGCCAATCACGTACATTTTCACCTTTACCGTACACAGGCAGAGGCTTACGGTGCCGTATGTTATTTATAAATAATGGTATAAGCTTCTCAGGAAACTGATATGGTCCATAATTATTTGAACAGTTTGTTACAATTGTAGGCATGCCATAAGTATCATGATAAGCCCTGACAAAGTGATCGGACGATGCTTTGGATGCTGAATATGGCGAATGAGGATTGTATTTTGTAGTCTCAAGGAAGAACTCAGTACCATATGCATGATGATGTTCGGATGAAGCAGCTGTGGTAAACGGTGATTCTATCCCTTCAGGATTCGTCAACTCTAACGCACCATACACTTCATCAGTAGAGATATGATAGAAACGCTTACCTTCATACTGCTCAGGAGTGGCCTCCCAATATTCTTTTGCCGCCTGCAACAAAGCAAGCGTACCCATAACGTTGGTACGCGCAAAGGTAAACGGATCCTTTATCGATCGGTCCACATGGCTTTCAGCTGCCAGATGAATAATTCCATCTATCTCATATTCATTTATGACACGACGCATTTCATCCAGATCTGCTATATCAGCTTTCACAAAGGTATAGTTTGGCTTATTCTCAACATCCTTGAGGTTCGCCAAATTTCCTGCATAAGTCAGTTTGTCAAGATTAACAATATGATAATCAGGATATTTATTTACAAAAAGGCGAACGACATGTGATCCTATAAAGCCAGCACCGCCTGTAATCAATACATTACGCTTCATGTTCTTTCAAATTGTTTATGCAGGTTTTTAATGATTCGATCCAATATGGAACTCGCAAATTAAATGTTTCCTTGAATTTTGTTTTGTCAAGAACGGAGTATGCCGGACGTACAACTTTAGAATGGAACTCATCGGAGTGGCACGGCTGTATGTCACAATCGGTATTACCCGATATATCGGCTATTGCCTTTGCAAAGTCAAACCATGAGCACACTCCTTCATTGGAATAATGATAGATACCTTCATTACCAATAAATTGACGAGTCTCTATTATAGTGACAATCGCATTAGCAAGATCCTGCGCATAGGTTGGTGTTCCTGTCTGATCAAAAACAACTTTCAGGTCTGGCTTAGTAGCGGTAATATTAAGCATAGTCTTAACGAAATTTTTACCGAACTCAGAATATAGCCACGCCGTACGAAACACCAACGCTTTACAGCCGACTTCAGCTATAGCTTGCTCGCCATGAAGTTTTGTTACGCCATATACACCTGTCGGATTCACCGGTTCAACTTCACTCCGTGGTGTATTTCCATTATTGCCTCCAAAAATATAGTCAGTTGATATGTGAATCAAAGTTCCATCGTTTACTTTAGCTGCATTAGCAAGATTGCGTACAGCCTCAGCATTCAATAACTCAGCAAAACTGAAATCATCTTCAGCTTTCTCTACGTTGGTATAAGCAGCACAGTTAACAATAACATTAATATTGTTACGTTTCACCATTTTATCTATGGCATCTGCATCTGTAATATCCAACTCGGCAACATCGGTAAAAATATATTCGTCAGTAGATTGTCTGGAAGCAATACGCATAGCATTGCCAAGCTGCCCGTTAGCTCCTGTAATAAGTATATTCATTCTGTTAATTCAAGATTATAATACGTTACTCTACTTATACAGATCTACACTATAATCAAATGGTGAATCAAAATCAACCAATAACGGATGCCGCATATCCTTTTCTGACAAAATCACATCATTTGTATCAAGACGCCAGTCAATACCAAGCGAAGTATCTGTTATAGATATTCCTCCATCGGCTTGTGGTGCATAATAGTTGTCACACTTATACTGAAATACTGCAACATCTGAGAGGACAGCAAATCCATGTGCAAATCCAC
>CAZHHF010000251.1:0-2529 GCA_964531905.1 uncultured Bacteroides sp. | reverse complement strand
GCTCGCGTTAACATGGTGGCTGAATTTTTTGATACCCGTACTTTTGAAGTGTCGTCGCGCGAGTTCCATACCATTGGCGGAACTTATAAGGGAAAACCTATAATGTGTCTCAGCCACGGAATCGGTCCCGACAATATCGATATAGTCATTAATGAACTTGACGCTCTTGCAAATATTGATTTTAAGACTCGTGAAGTGAAGGATACTCATCGGACGCTTACTCTGATTCGTATCGGTACTTCCGGTTCGCTCCAACCTGATATCCTTATCGGCACACCTGTCATTGCTGAAAAATCGATCGGATTTGATGGAGTACTTAATTATTATGCCGGCCGTAACGAGGTTGCTGATCTCGAATTTGAGAAGGCTTTCACCGAGCATACCAACTGGAATCCGCTATGGGCGAAACCTTATGTGGTCGACGCCGATGAAGAGCTTGTTGAACGTATAGGCGGTACCGATATGGTTCGCGGAAATACAATCTCAGCAGTAGGGTTTTATGGGCCTCAAGGACGTGAACTGCGTTTGCCACTCGCCAATCCAGGTTTGAATCGTTCGATCGAAGAATTCCGCTACGGCGACCGTAAGGTTACGAACTATGAGATGGAATCTGCTCCGTTGCAGGGTCTCGGACGTCTTATGGGGCATAAAGCGATGACTGTTTGCAGCATCATTGCCAACAGGATGAATAACGAAGCTAATCCTAATTATAAAAACGGCATCCACGATCTGATCAAAACCGTTCTTGAGCGTATTTGATTCTTCTATCGTATAAACAACAACAGGGCGGATCGATCGGTCCGCCCTGTTGTTGTTTATACGATTTTAAAGTTCGTGATTGCAATAGTTCCAGCCGTTGGCTTCGAACAAAGGTTTATGTTGTTTGATTCTTTCAAGAAAGTCAGTGTAGTTTCTATTTTCCTGTGGAGTCCAACCGGCTTCAGCAACAGCTGTCAGACGTGGTAATATCAGATATTCAAGAAACTCAGGTGTGATTACATATTCACTCCAGAAGTTAGCCTGTACGCCCATATATTTCGAGTGGAGTTCTTCAGGAACATCTTTCAGCGGAATATAATTGTAGACAGCCTGGAGCGTCTCGGAACCATTTCCCTGAGACAGAGGTTCATCGGGGGCAGCTGATTGTTTACGGTTGATATAGTAGGGAATCTGAGGTGACAGAATTGTGTTGAAGCCGGTTGCAGCAGCTTTTTGAGCTTCAGCGTCAGCCTGTACCCATGCCATAATCGTGATATCATCGGGTAGCATGGATGTATTGCCATGCTGTGCTTCGTTCCAGAATATAAGTTTACGTCGCTGTTCAGGTTGTTTTGAATCTAAATGTGCCGCCAGTTCCTTATAAAAGTTAAGTTGGAGATCACGGTAATTTTCAGAACCGAGTTCGGCGAGAAGTGAACGGCATTGCTCGTTCTTTTCCCACTTGTCGGTTGGACATTCGTCGCCTCCGAGGTGCAGATAGGGGAATGGAAACAGTTCAACAAGTTCGTCAATTATGTCTTTTGCCATTTGTACAGCCTGGGGGTTGGCTACATTGATTACATCACGGGAAACTCCCTGATTTAGCCATACTTCATGTTTGTTTTCGGGATCGCAAGCGAGTATTTCGGGATATGCGGCAATAGCAGCCTGGCTATGACCGGGGATATCTATCTCGGGTACGATTTCGATAAACCGATCTTTGGCATATTCTACGATCTCTTTGATATCATCCTGAGTATAATATCCTCCATAGCTGATCGAATCAAGCATGCTGTTTTTCCATCCGAGTCCGCGACTGCTGCGGAATGCACCTGTTTCTGTCAGAAGCGGGTATTTTTTAATCTCGATTCGCCATCCTTGATCTTCGGTAAGATGCCAGTGAAAACGATTCATTTTGTATAAGGCCATGATGTCAAGAACTTTTTTCACCTCATCTTTTCCAAAAATGTGTCGGCCTTCGTCGAGCATGAATCCGCGCCAGCCGAAACGAGGTTTGTCTTTAATTACCATACATTGCATGGCGCCTGATTTATCCGCTGCGAGCTGACTCAGTGTCTGGAACGCATAGAAGAATCCGGCCGGTTCTGATGCTGTGATCGAGATACAGTCGGGAGTGATATCCATTTTATACTCTTCGTTAGAGAGTGTGGGGTCAAAATCAATTTTAAGTGTGGCGTTCTGATTCTCTGATGATGCTACAAATTCCGATCCGGTAAGCTGTTGCATGCTCGGAATGATTTTTTCAAAAATTTTGGAGACTGTCTCGGGAGCCGAGTACGTTACTGTGGACGGGAAACGGAATTCTCCATCTGTAGTTGAAATTTCAACAGGCATCGGTATGACCGCCGTTTTTGCGCTACCTGTCATTGATGTAGCGATTAATAGTCCTACCCAAAGGACGAATTTTTTTAATTTCATGGTGATATATGGATATTAAAATTTTATTTCTTTAGTTTGTAGACGTTTCCCCGAATCCTTTACAATCGCACGGAAATATTCAGGATCATCATACCCTCCGAATTCAGGTGC
>CAZHHF010000250.1:0-2569 GCA_964531905.1 uncultured Bacteroides sp. | reverse complement strand
ATGTTAAAGCTTCACATTTACCTCTTTGGCGACCTGATCTATCTCATTGAGCCACATCCGGGAGGACGCGTCAGATGGAACACGCCAGTCTCCGCGCGGCGACAAGCCCACGCTACCAACCTTCGGACCGTCGGGCATACATGACCGCTTGAACTGCTGATTGAAGAATCGGCGACAGAACGTTCTGAGCCATTTTAGAATCGTGGCATCGTCATAAACTCCGTCAAACGCAATTCGGGCCAAATAGAAAATCCGCCGCGGCGAACGACCGAAACGCATAATATGGAACAGGAAGAAATCGTGAAGCTCGTACGGTCCCACAAGATCCTCGGTCTTTTGCGTAATCTGCCCATCACTGTCGGCGGGAATAAGCTCGGGAGAAATCGGAGTATCGACAATCGACAGCAATGCGTCTCTGACAGCCTTGTTCTCCTCTTTCAGCGCGATCCATTTCACGAGAACACGCACAAGCGTCTTAGGAACACCCGCGTTAACGCCATACATCGACATGTGGTCGCCGTTATAAGTAGCCCAGCCGAGAGCCAGC
The DNA here is from genome assembly GCA_964531905.1 of uncultured Bacteroides sp. Classification (GTDB taxonomy): domain Bacteria; phylum Bacteroidota; class Bacteroidia; order Bacteroidales; family Muribaculaceae; genus CAJUPY01. Next base: position 2,022 of record CAZHHF010000250.1, on the reverse strand, counting down.
TCGCTCATATCACCGGTTCCAAGAACCATTCCGTTTATCTGATTGGCTATATCCATCAGAATGTAAGTACGCTGACGTGCCTGCGCATTTTCATATGTCACATCGTGAACCGACGGATCGTGACCGATATCCTTGAAATGCTGATTTACCGCATCGACTATAGAAATTTCACGCATGCTCACACCGAGATACTCCATCAGCTCTACGGCATTGTTATGTGTCCGGTCAGTCGTACCGAATCCGGGCATAGTGACTCCAACAATACCCTTTCGGTCATATCCGAGCCGGTCGAAAGTCCTGCATGCCACCAACAGCGCAAGCGTGGAATCAAGACCACCCGAGATACCAACCACAATGTTCCGGCAACCGGTCGCGACAAGACGCTGCGCCAGAGCCGCGCTCTGTATATTAACAACTTCCGAACAGCATGCATCCATCCGCTCCTCATCAGGAATAAACGGATGCGGATCAACCGGCCGCATTAACCCCGCAGGAGTTTTCACTGGAGCGCCTTTCCCGGCCGGAACCACACTGAATCCGAACGCCAGCTCACGCATCGCGCAATCGGCAAACGAACTCTTTATCATTCTGTCTCGGTCAAGAGCCTCGATATCGATATCCGATACCACCCACTGATTTCCTTCCTGCCAGCGTTCATTCCGGCTCGCGATCCAGCCGTTTTCGGCAATTATAGTCTTCCCGTCAAACACCAGATCGGTCGACGACTCACCTACCCCGGCCGAAGCATACACATAACCGGTTATCGTGCGCGCCGACTGCTGCGCGATTAGATTGCACAGATAATCATATTTACCTACCAAAGCATCCGAAGCCGAGAGATTCGCTATGATCTGCGCACCGGCCATTGCCATTCGCGACGACGGCGGGATCGGAGTCCATAGATCCTCACAGATCTCTATACCGATTCTTACACCCTCGATCTCAAACAGCTGCTTAGCTCCAAATGGAATATTTTCAAGCACACGCGGACGCAATGTCACGTTACCCTCAAAAACATCATCGGCCGGCTGCCACCAGCGCTTCTCGTAAAACTCACCGTAATTAGGTATATAAGTTTTCGGAACTATCATCCTCACGGCACCGCCCTGAATAACGACACCGCAGTTGAACATCACATTATTATATATAATAGGAGCGCCTACGATAAGCGTCGTTGAGAAATTTACCGACTCTCTTGCTATTCTTGACAACTGCGACAACACCGAATCGATCAGCAGACGGTTGTGAAACAGATCGCCACAGGTATAACCCACAAGACTCAGCTCGGGAAAAACCGCCAGATCAACCGAATTCTCCGAAAAAGAGAATGCCATCTCAAGAATCGCATCGGCATTAGCCTTGCAATCGGCTAACTTTATACGAGGTGATGCGGCAGCAACCCTAAAGAAATTATTAAACATGGTTTAATTCAACAATTAACTTATTTGTTATTAGCGCCGCGAAGTTATGAAAATTTCATAATTCCGACAAAAAAAATTTGGTTAGTTTAAAAAAAATAGCTTACTTTGCACTCTGTTTTATGAGCCATATTGTAAAGCCGCTAAAAATGATGCAGTTAGTGGTGATATGAGAACAAGATGACATCATGGAACAACTGAAAAGTTAATTTACAAAACTACAAATATAAACCAGAGCCATGTCAAAGATTTGTCAAATTACAGGCAAGAAAGCGATTACAGGTAACAACGTATCGCACTCGAAACGTCGCACTAAACGCCGTTTCAATGCAAACCTATTTAACAAAAAGTTCTATTGGGTAGAACAAGACGCTTGGATTACACTCACCATTTCAGCAGCCGGCCTCCGCACCATCAACAAGATGGGACTTGATGCAGCCATCAAGCTCGCAGCTGACAAAGGTTATTTAACTGAAATCAAATATTTAGAATTCTAAGAAAATGGCAAAGAAAGCTAAAGGTAATCGCGTACAGGTCATCCTTGAATGTACCGAACATAAGGCAAGCGGCATGCCCGGCACATCGCGTTACATCACTACCAAAA
>CAZHHF010000249.1:0-2580 GCA_964531905.1 uncultured Bacteroides sp. | reverse complement strand
CAATCGGACATTCGTCTCCATTTACTACGCAGTTTACTACCTCATCAATAAAACTTTCATCATCACACATACGGAGCAAACGGATAAGTTTTCTTGCTATCGCCGCGATTTCTTGTTTTTCTTTTAAGTACATATACAACACCCGTTCGTCAAAATTTTTTACAAGATTATTTGTTCAACTTTGCAAATTACCCCAATAAATATGCCGTCATCAGCCTCGGCCTCTTCCAGCGTTTCCGGTAAATAACAGCTCGAAGTCTTTTTGAACATGCTGAAAGCCTTTCTTTTGGCTTCGGTTGCATCTAATTCTTGTACAAAATATGTGCGCTCCCAATCTGCATAAGCAGATATCTCTATAACCAACCCCATAAAAAGTCTCTCATCCAATACCGACGACATATAGTTCATCGTCAATCATCGCTTCTATTTCTTCGTATGACAAGTCGGTTATGACTTGAACCGCTTTAATAATTCTTCTGTGAACCTCCTCAAGCGTATCCGGCTCATTCTCCACACGATGCCACGGCATTGATGGTGGATAATAAAAATACGAACCGCCATCACCGTCATCTCCGTAGGTGATAGAGTCCGTATCATCACAATGTGTGAGCAAATCGGCGAGATTATAGAATGGTTCACCATACAGAAAATCACTCACCTCAAGCTGTTCATACTTCTTGTTTTCTATAATATCGAGTATAACCTCATCGTCAGGTAACTGCCCATGTAGCATTGCTGCAAGCTTTTCTTTGTCAATGAATGACTCTATCTTATCAGTGTTAATACCAACACCCTCAATCATCCAGTACGAAACGCTCATGACCTTCTCCTCTCCTTCTACCGTCTCATCCTATCTGAACTACTTTGTTGTATATGGCAGTAAACTGCTCGCCAATCTGTCTGTCATCGTGATAATGTCCGAAGTACCAGTGCTTGAAGCATAGGTCTGAACGAATCCTTTCCAAAAAACTGACCATAGGGTCGTTCTCGTACCAAGGAGAAATCATGGTCTGGACGCTTCTTGGGGCACAGTGAGTGATAACATAATCTACATTCCAATTTGATTTCTCCAAAGCCGCAACAGCCTTTTCCATCTCCTTACTGGATGGCATTTCCTGTTCCCACCATGAGATATGTTCAATGCGCTGTGCTCTGTCCACAGAACGAGCGCCGCCCATCACAAAAATCTTTTTTCCATCAATCGTAAGAACCTGACCTCTATCCAGGTGATAGATATCCGGCGCAATTTCTCTGACCTTTCCATCGAACTTGTCTTGGAGCGGAAACTCATATAGAATATCAAAATTTTCATGGTTCCCGTCTACCCAAAGGGTGGTGAAGTTTTTTGCTGTAAGCCAATCCTGCCACCACATTTCTCTGGCAGAACCGTCCCATACAAGCCCAAAATCTCCACACACGATTAAGTAATCACTTTTTGTCATTTTTCGTTGCTGTGGAAAGTTTTTAGTGTTCAATTTTTCAATGTCGATATTGGCGTGGGTATCACCTGTGACATAAATCATAAAAAGTCCTTTCTATTTGCAATCTACATATACCAGAACTGGGAGGAAGAAGACCGTCGTGAGCGAGATTAGCTGGTATTTAGTTTTAATATTCGACGAGTTCTTGTGTCACCAGTTGTGCTTCAACGGATGGTTTGTCCATCGGAGCGACGATTGGGTTTCCGGGCTGATGACCTTCAGGTTTTCAGGCTTAGCAGCGCGTGCCTGCCGAGGTGCCTTTTCCCGTCAAATTGATACTTCGGCCTTTGGCGCAAAGCACACCCAAAGGATGTTATTCATTGCAAATATAATTTATCTATTCCCGTAATCTACATAGGAGGTGAAGGTATCCGGTTGCTTCTGATGACACATGTGTCATCCTGTTCTCGGTCTGAGGCTTTTGGGCGACAATGGGGCTTGCGGTCGAGGCGTTCTTCTTCTGGCTGTGTTCCTGGTGCCGGTCGCGGTTCGGGCCCCGTCGGCGTCAGCGACTCTGGATTCTCTTTTCTACCTTCGTGTTACTTATACCTTTGGCGATAAGCACCGCTTACGCGGTTATTCATTACAGGAGTTTAACGCAAATCTTCCTTTATCATCTTTAGTACGTCAACATTTCTTTTACCATTTATGTGGTGAACAATAGCATCGATGTTGTCCTTTTCTACCATCCGATAGTAGCTGTACAGTCCCTGCATTACCTGAACATCATCTCTTGCCCATTCAACCCCATTTTGTTTATCGGAGATATAATTATAAAGCATCGACTGAAATTGGCGCTTCTTCTTATGTCCGACAGTAATCTCGTTATCTTTGTTCAGCATAACTCCGAGATTCCAGTTCCGCCCTGCGGAGGAACCGTATCTTGTTTTGGAGGCATTGATTGTGAATGGAGCTCCAAACTCGTTCAGTGTGTCTACAACCAATTTCTCAACCATGCGGACATCGAAGTCATATTTGGATGAAATAATGAAATCATCGGCATATCTGGTGTAAACGAAGCTTTGGTTTTCAAAATTGCGGAATGTGTTGGAAAGTTTGAAGTCCAACGGATTCATCATAACATTAGTAATGATTGGAG
>CAZHHF010000248.1:0-2610 GCA_964531905.1 uncultured Bacteroides sp. | reverse complement strand
TGATCCGGTGCTGTCGCAGATACGCGATGAGATTCTCGATCTCGACATCAACAATCTCACTCCTATGGCCGCGCTTAACAAACTCAACGAAATTAAGAAAATCATAACCGGAAAGGACTGAAACAGATACCTCAATCATGAAAGAACAACAGATAATCACGCGATACGGAGCTGCGCTATACGAAGAACTGACCGAGCGTCAGCGCCTGTTAGTCGACAAGGCCCGGCAGGCAACCTACCGTAGCTACTCGCCTTACAGCCATTTCAAAGTAGGAGCTGCAATCGCATTGAGCAACGGTGAAATCATCACAGGCTCGAATCAGGAGAACGTCGCATACCCGTCGGGAACATGTGCCGAGCGCACAGCCGCTTTCTATGCACATTCGCAGTTCCCCGACGCAAGCTTCGAAGCAATCGCGATCGCCGCCCGCGGAACTGATGATTGCTGGCTCAGTCACCCGATCTCCCCATGCGGGGCATGCCGTCAGGTACTGCTTGAATATGAAATTCTTGCCAAACATAACGTTGAAGTACTGCTTGTAGGCGACAAGACCATCTACATTCTTCCGGCTGTCAAGTCACTGTTACCGTTCGCGTTTGAAGAAATTGAATAAAACCCAAGATATACATTATATAATAAAGATATGAACGTTCAGGAATCAATGCGTCAGATTCTCGCTGCCGAAAGCGAGGCGATAAAAAATATACCTGTAAGCGATGAATATGACCGCGCTGTCGAGGCGATTGTGGAACGCGTTCACCGTCGCGGAGGCAAACTCGTCACTTCGGGAATGGGCAAGGCCGGACAGATTGCGATGAACATCGCAACAACATTCTGCTCAACCGGCATACCGGCTGTCAATCTGCATCCCTCCGAAGCACAACATGGCGATTTAGGCGTGCTGCAACCCAATGATATACTCCTGCTTATCTCCAACTCAGGAAAAACACGTGAAATAATCGAACTAATATCGTTGGCGCGCGATCTATACACCGATCTCCCCATCATTGTGATCACCGGAAATCCCGACAGCCTTCTGGCCAAAGAGTCAGATATCGTTCTTGCAACCGGAGGCTCACCCGAAGTATGTCCGCTCGGCATGACACCAACCACATCCACCACAATGATGACCGTGATCGGCGACGTACTTGTTGTCAACGTAATGAACGCTACCGGATTTACTCTCGCCGAATATGCCAAACGCCATCATGGCGGCTATCTCGGACATCTGTCACGCGGAGGTAACGATAACACTGGAAAATGAGCCGGATAATAGTCATAGCCGACGCCGACTATCAGATCCGATTCGAAAACGGCGTTCCTGTCGAAGCGACTCCGGGCGGCACACTTCTCAACACAGCTGTTCAGTTATCCCGAATGGGCCATAACGTTGCGATAGCATCGGAAGTAGGCAACGATACCGTGGGCCAACTCATTCTCGCTTATCTTGCCGAAAACGGAGTCGACACGAAATCGGTTGACCGATCGGTCGACTGCACCACTCCCGCTACTTTGATCTTCGGTAGCGGAAAAGATGCTACCACCATGCGCTACACCTGCGCCGATGCCGAAACTGAGGGATTTGACATCGTGTGGCCCGATCTTGAACCTGGCGACACCATAGTTTTCGGTGGATACATGGCTGTTAACCAGCGTTGTCACCGACGTTTGCTGCAACTGCTTACCTACGCCACCGAACGCAAGATAAGAATCATCTATTTCCCGGGATTCGATCCGTCGAGAATAGCGCGCATCACCAAAGTGATGCCTATGATTTTCGAGAACCTCGAAATAGCGCAATGCGTGGTTACGCGTATGCGCGACATCGAATACATTTTCGGCAAAACCGATCCGGCAAAAGCGTTTGGCGATCATCTCGATTTCTATACCGACAAATACGTCAATATAGATCCCGATGGCCAGGTACTTCTTTTCAACCTCGGAAACGATCCTGTAGCCATGAACGTCACAAAAGGAACCGATGCCGTGATGACAGCAGAAGTCCTCACCCGATTAATCAATTAAACAACCATATAATATCAATATGTCAACAGCAACTCCGGGAGCGGCTCCCAAAGGAGAACTTCCAAAAGTAGAAAATATGAGAGTGGCGATTGTAGCTGCCGAATGGAACGGACATATCACCGGCGCACTCACCGAAGGCGCCCTCGAAGTGTTCCGTAGCCAAAACTTCAGCGATGACCAGGTGGACGTGTTCCACGTTCCGGGAGCGGTGGAACTGACATTCGCCGCATCACAGCTCATCGAAGCGTCGCTCTATGATGCGATCATAGTTTTCGGCTGCGTAATCCGCGGCGGCACACCGCATTTCGACTATGTTTGCCAAAGCGTAACCCAGGGCATCACAAGCCTCAACGCCGACTGCGACATACCGGTTATTTTCGGTGTTCTGACAGTCGACAACGAGCAGGACGCTCTTGACCGCGCGGGCGGCTCATTGGGCAACAAAGGCTCGGAAGCAGCTGAAGCAGCGATAAAAATGCACGATTTTGTTTGCAAAGTCAAAGAACTTTAATTATCTTTGCAAAGCAAACAGGGCGAATACCAGAGTGGCCAAATGGGGCAGACTGTAAATCTGCTGGCTTATG
>CAZHHF010000247.1:0-2637 GCA_964531905.1 uncultured Bacteroides sp. | reverse complement strand
AGCTATACAATCAACATACAACGATTTTTTAGCCTCGTGTAGCTGATATAAAACGAGGCACATACATAAGATGTTCATTTATAAGACCGCTGTTTGAAACAACGCTGTTATAAGTGAACGTACAGAAGTGCAGGGCGGATTAACTTCCGTTCCTGCCCTTGTTTTTCGCGCAAAAAAAGGCGAGCATACCCACAAAAGGTAGCTCGCCTAATATTGCATTTCTGTGATATATTCAGCAGGTTAGTAACCACGCATGTCCTCAATGAACGAGTGATTTTTTATGTGTGCCTCATATGACTCTCGAATGACCTGAATAGATACATCGACTTCACCATTTGTAAGACCATGTTCACTAAGGTATGTCTCATACCTGCTATATACCTTGAAGATTCGATTGAACTCTTCTCTTGACACTATTGCGTTTTCATCTGCAACCTTGGCCGCGAAGTCAATAATCCTGTCACGACTACTCTGAACAAACATCTCCTCTGTTAAATTGTTATTGTTCTTTAGCGCATTTGTAACCTCGGATAGAGTTTTGTTGATTGCAATAATGGAATCGCCATATGTATTTACCTGTTTCATCCAGTTATCCCGGCGAGTAATGTTGTCTACGGAATAATGTGAGTTCACATCAGTAAGTTTCTGTTCCACCCGTTGTAACATCAGACGCACTTCTTCCTTCTCGGACTTCCGGCGTAAGAAAAATTTGCGGATTTTGAGGAACTCAGGAACAACCTTTCCCTTAAACTCCAAAAGTTCGCCAATAACCTGCATTATGATGAAGCAAGCGATAATAACTACGCCAACCTTTGTTGGAGTGTTCAAGTATTCAAGATAAGAAATCATACGATTTACTCACCTACTTTCTCCGTTTCAGTTGGTGCATTGACCACCTTGCTCATATCGCATAGGCTGTCAATCAGGTTGCCAATGGCGTCCATGTCAACATCGTAGTTGATGGTATCAGCAGACGCCTTCACCATAGCAAGCACCCATTCCTTTTTGTCAGCGCCTGTCTCAAACTTCGTTTCCGCTGTTGCCATGAGCCCCATCACCATGTCAAGCATCTTACTCCAGTTCTTCTCTCTAACAGCTTTCTGGACATACTGTACCAGCTTTACCGCAAGGGGAATACAGGTTGCGATTCCGGCAAGGATTGACACAATCATTTTCATCCATTCCATAATCAGTCCCTCCTATGTTTAGATTGCCGGACTATCTGCAGAACCGGCATCATCAGAAAAATTATTCGCTTTGGCGGCTTCAAAAGTAATGCCACCAACTTTGTGGTCTGATTTCGCCATATTCAAATAGAAGGAACACACGATACCGTGGGCTGACCACGGCAAGCCTACCATCGCTGAAAGCCACGGAAGACTGCCTGTGTATCCCTTATAAATGCAGAAAGCTGCAAGGGCGATACCTCCGAGAGTAACAGCCCATAGCAGCAGTCGAATATCTGAAATCAGTTTCTTAGAGTATTCTGTTTTTCTTTGTGGCATATAATGTTTGCCACCCGTACAGAACAGCTTCATTATATCTGCCCCATAAGTTTGGCAAAGCGATACAGAACAGTAACCATCTGCTCACGAGTTAGCACATCCTGCCACATACCGTTAAACTCTTTTGAATTGCTACCGGCGATAATGCCGTTCTGTACTGCCCAGTCACGAGCCTCTTGGCTGTATGTACTGGCATCGTTATCCTGAAGCTCTGTGCGCATCTCATTCCAAAGTTCCTTAAAACGCTTCACATCCATATCATCGTCCCCCTCTGTATTTGGCACAAGCGACCAATCTGGGCGACCGTAGCCGCCAATCTTGTTGTAGTTTAGAGCATAACTCTTGCTGTTGACACTGCCACCGTTGGCAACAACGCCACTTGCGCTTGAAGTATTGCCCTCAATCGTGTACACTCTTCCGCCATCTATCTTTTCAACAATGCCGGTATGACCCATACCGTCGCTGTCTTTGAAGAAAATCTGGTCTCCGGGCTGTGGGTTGCTTGTGTGGAATTGACCTTTGTTTTTGTAGTACTGGGCGGAATAAGTGCAGCCTGCACCCGCTCCATTGTAAGCCTGACACAAGAGTTTCATAGCAAGTTCCACGCCGAATGTGGTAATAAAACACCAGATATCTGTTATGTGCGCTGTTCGTCCTGACTTCTTTTACTTCTGGCGCTAATGCTTCGGAGGATAAGAGCAAAGGGAGTAATGAAGATACATACATTGTTGTTGTTGGGTTCGATGAAAGCGTTGACTACAGCAGGCTGATGAAACAATGTGCTAATGATGGCGGAAAATACGCCCTTGCGATGGGTGAGCTGTATGAACAACAACGCAACCTAAAGATAGATGCGCTTCAGTCTGATTATGAAAAGACTTCTTATTTTACAGACTTCAATACGGGTTCTGATATCCTTGCGGCTATGGACGGCAAGTCTGGGAAAATTGAACGGATGAAGTCAGAATATGAAATAGCCAGTCAGGTTTATGAGTACTTAAATGGCAAAGGATTTTCGGACACAGTAATCGCTGGAATTCTTGGAAATATGATGGCTGAATGCGGCGGGCAAACACTAAGTCTTCAATGGGACATCTACGGAAGTGGGGGGGGCTTACTATGGACTTTGCCA
>CAZHHF010000246.1:0-2643 GCA_964531905.1 uncultured Bacteroides sp. | reverse complement strand
ATTCATTTCCCGGGTTAAACGAGGCAAATTCCTTGATTGCACGTTTTACAATGGTGATGCGTGCTTTGGAATAATTTCTTTTCGACCGCATGAATTCTTTAGAAATGCGCGTGCGATACTTTTCAATGAGTTTGTCGATATCCGGATTAAGAAAGAATTCGAGATATTCCTTAGCATCTTTACGCGAAGAATACATATCGATTACCATTTCGATAATTTCATCGTGGCTCATCGCCATAAGTTCTTTCTTTAATAGAGTTTTCGACATAATCGTGCTTTATTATAGAAACGGGTTGCCGATAAAAATGTTCCGGCAACCCGTTTTTCAATCAATTATAAATATCATTTATTTTTCAGAAGGCTGATATAGGGCCGGATTCTGATAGTCGATACCTTTAAGCCACTTATCAAGCCAACGGAAGAATACGCGTTGCCATAGAACGGCGTTCTGCGGTTTCTGGATCCAGTGACATTCATCGGGGAAGATAAGCATTTCAGCAGGAACCCCGCGCAGACGGGCGGCGTTAAATGCCATCTCACCTTGTGAAGAAAGGATACGGAAATCATATTCACCGTGAGTGATCAGGATAGGTGCTGTCCACTTGTCAACGAAACGGTGGGGTGAGTTTGCAAAAGTATTCTGTGCGATCTTATTGTTCCATTCCCAGTAGGCACCACCCATATCCCAGTTGGCGAACCACATTTCTTCAGTTTCAAGATACTGTGCTTCGATGTTAAAGATACCTGCGTGGGCTATAAGACATGCGAAACGGCCTTCATGATGTCCCGCAAGCCAGTAAACCGAGAAGCCTCCGTAGCTTGCACCTACGGCGCCGATATGATCGGCATCGACATACGGTTCCTGTTTAACATCATCTATGGCTGATAGGTAGTCACGCATGTTCTGACCGCCGTAATCTTTTGATATCTGTGCATTCCATTCTGTTCCGAATCCCGGTACACCGCGACGGTTAGGAGCGACAACGATATATCCCTGTGCTGCCATAAGGGCGAGATTCCAACGGTAGCTCCAGAACTGACTTACTGCAGATTGTGGGCCACCCTGACAATAAAGAAGCGCGGGATATTTCTTGTTGGGATCGAAATTCGGCGGATATACGACCCAGGTAGTCATATCCTTTCCGTCGGTTGTTTTTACCTGACGGTTAACGACTGTAGGCATATCGATCTGTGCAAGCAGTTCATCGTTGACTTTAGAAAGTTGTTTTACTTCGCCATTGGCAACTGAGTAGATCTCGTTAGGGGAGAGGATAGAGTGGCGGAGAGTGATAAGAGTATTGTTGTCTACCGGTTCGATTGCAGCGTAATCGCATACTCCGTCGGCGATCTGTTTAACTTCGCGTGATTCTATATCGATATTAAAAATCGGCTGACATCCGAGATAGGGTGCGATGAAATTGATTGATTTTCCATCGGGGTTCCATGCGATTAGATCTATTGAATAATCCCAGTCAGTGGTTAAATCAGTCTTTTCACCCGATTTGATATCCATGATGAACAGTCGTTTCTTATCAGATTCATATCCATCGTTTTCCATGCTCAGCCATGCGATATAATTCCCATCGGGCGAGAATACAGGGTCAGTGTCGTAACCGAGATTACCTTCTGTCAGATTTCTTGTCGTGAGACTTTCGAGATCATAGAGGTACAGATCGGAATTAGTGGAGAGTGAATAATCCTTGCCTGTTTTCTTACGTGATACATAAACGAGGCTGCGGCTGTCGGGTGACCATGCGAATGACTCGATTCCGCCAAACGGTTTCATCGGCGCCTCGTATGGCTCGTCTGCCATGATATCAATAACGTTGGAGATAGTGTTACCGTCGAAATCGCCGATAAACGGATGAGGTATCGTTGTTACCCATTCGTTCCAGTGTTTATACATCATGTCGTCGATGATACGTCCGGTCGATTTTTCGAGATCAGGATATACGTCAGAAGCTTTACGTTCGTATTTTAGCTGTGAGATAATAACGATTTTCTTCTGGTCAGGAGAGAATTTGAATCCATCGACACCGTTTTCGATATTTGAGATGCATTTTCTGTCTGATCCGTCAGCGTTCATTACCCATATCTGTGATGAACCGTTTTCCGAGGAAGTAAAAGCGATACGTTTTCCTCCGTCGATCCAAACAGCATTCCCTTCCGATTTAGCCGTCTTTGTTATACGCATCGGGTCGGAACCGTCAACATTCATCACATATAGATCATTGTTGCTTTTATTCTGCTCGACACTTTCGTAAGAGACTCCGTAGAGAATTTTCTTTCCATCGGGCGATACAACCGGTGAGTTAACACGTCCGAATGCCTCAAGGACATCAATCGAATAATGGCGGTTCTCGATTTTGAGATCGGTAGGGCGGTCGATAATCTGAGAATTATCATCGGTCTTACCGTTTGTTCCGCATGCTGTTGTTGCCATTGCAATTATAGCCGACATAGCGATTGGGGTGACAAGTTTGTTCATGTAATTAAACTGTGTTTATGGTTTGATTGTGGTTTAAATTTACAAATTAAGGCTGCGCCTATTTATGACACAGCCTTCTGATGCTGACATTATGACACCCTTGTTGCGGAAAGACAGGGATTCGAACCCTGGGTACCCGTAAGGGTACAACGGTT
>CAZHHF010000245.1:0-2689 GCA_964531905.1 uncultured Bacteroides sp. | reverse complement strand
CAAGAAGGAGTATAACGCGGGGTTGATACTGAACGCACAGGGTGGCGCAGGCACCGAGGGACGCTATTTGGGCAACCTGTTCGCGTCGTGGTTTTCGCCAACGACGCATCTGTCATTGGTGAGCAACGTCAACAACCTGAACGATAACCGTAAACCGGGTCGTAACGACACGTGGACTCCCGAGAAGATGCCTTCTGGGAGCAGGTCGAGAGCAATGGCCGGTCTCAGTTATAATTACAGCGATCTCGATGACCGATGTGAAGTGACTGCCGATGCAACGTTTGAGCAAACGATCGACAACACTGTCAGTACGACCGCGCGTACCAATTTTCTGCCGGGAGGTGACACGTATGATCATTCGATAGCGAAAAATCATAACCGGGAGGTGGGTGCGAGTACCAACGGCTCAATATATCTGCAAGAAGACCGGGGTGCGCTCGGCTTTAATTACAATGTGAGCTATCAGTACCGTAAAGGTGCCGATTCAGGTCTGTCGGCCGCTTTCGACAAGGAACCGCAGGGGACTACCGCAGAGATTCTCGATGCGATTTATTCTGACGGGTCTCCCGATAAACTTGAAAACCTGCTTAACAGGTCAAAGACCAGAAGCAACAGCCGGAAGCGGCTCTGGAACGGTGGTGCTACACCGTACATGAGATTGTCGGTTCCCGGTCGCGACTATGACAACATACATGTTTATTTCATGGCCGATTACAGTTCTACCAAAGAGGAGCTTTGGCGCGACTATGATATAAACTACGGTAATAGCTCCGGCGTGGCTCCTCAGAAACTGCGTCAATATACCGACAATACCCCCAATCATCTACTGGATTTAGGTGGAGGATTAGGTTATTCAACCTTAATCAAGTATGTCGATATTATGCTGTACTACAGGTTCAACTATAATGAGAATGTTGAAGATTCCTATATGTATGCTCTTGACCGCCTTGAGGATATGGGTGTCTATGGCGTGTTGCCGGCCGACTATGTCAGCGCTCTTGACCCGGCCAACAGTTTCAGCTCGGTAATGAAAATGTACTCCCATGCAATTCAGATGCATATGGGTTATCACAAAAGGTTTGCCAATTCGACTCTTTTCATTGATGTATCGCCGCAGATTTCCATCGTAAACCGCCATCTCGATTACATGCGTGATAACCATGACTACAATCTGACAACGAATGATGTTTACATGAGGATAAACAACAAATGGGACGGTAGAATTGAGTATATGTTCGGCAATCTTTCCAATGGTGACAGCCGTAACCGTTACCGGAATTCAATTCTGTATTATACCCGCCTGTTGACTCAGTTGCCGAAAATGACCGATATGATAGACGTGGTGAACGATGCTGACCCGCTGAATATCTATGTTGGTAATCCCGATCTGAAGAATGAGACAAGCCAGCACCATAATATCGAGTGGCGCTACAAACCGGGATCTCATTCGCTCAACAATCAGCTGGGGATAGGATATTCCTTTACCCGGAACGCTCTCAAGCTCGGTTATACCTACGATACCACCACGGGTGTGAGGGTCAACCGCATGTATAATGTAGACGGGGGCCACTCGTGGACGTTCTCCGACGCGTTGAGCTGGCAGTTCGGCAGTAAGAAGCAGTTCTCGCTCAGCAGCGAAAGCAATGTGATGCTATCGGATTATACCGATATGATAGGCGTCAATAATACCGAGCCGTCTTTCTCGAAGGTAAACTACCGTTCGCTGGCCGAAAAGATCAATCTTTCGTGGCAGATCGGTAAGCAGAGCATATCGCTCAGGGGAGATGCCATCAATCGCCGGACGACTTCGAAGTTAGAAGGATTTACTCCTCTGAGTGCCAATCACTTCAACTACGGTGTGTCGGGTGTGTTCAATCTCCCTGCCGGCTTCGGTATAAGCTCGGATTTCACTTACTATACGCGTCGCGGTTACGGGTCGGCGAGTCTTGATACGACCGATCCGATATGGAACATGCGCCTGAGTTATTGTCCGCCGAGTCACAGCCGTTTGGTTGTGATGCTTGACGGTTATGATCTGCTGCATAAACTTTCCAACGTGAATTATGCAGTTACTGCAAGCGGGTGCACGGTCACCTATACCAATGTGTTGCCACGTTATATAATGCTGAGTGTTCAGTACCGACTGAATATCCAGCCCAAAAAGAGATAATCTCCTGTTTCTGCTTAAACTGTTCCGGTTTTCGGCCTTCCGCACGTATTAACCGTGATAGTGAAGCCGTGATGGGTGAATATCTGACGCAATGGGGTGAAATGTCGGCAACTCCGCGTAGTAACAATCCACTGATAATAAATGTGATATCGGCGGACACACGAGCCGTGTGTCCCTACATTCGGATGCGGGTCATTGGACCCGGCTGCTCCACGAAGTAGCCATACAATCCGTTGAGGGTCAGCGTGTTGGCAGCGGACACACGAGCCGTGTGTCCCTACTTCAAGATGATGTTCATTGGACCCGGCTGCTCCGCGAAGCAGTTCCTACAATCCGTTGAGGATCAGTGCGTTGACGGCGGACACACGAGCCGTGTGTCCCTACTTTTCCACGATGTCAATGTTCTCTTTGCGACAGTCAGCCGGCAGTTGCGGTGCGGACGATAATCTCAGGTGGTCAACCGCGGGAATCCGCCAAAGTGGCAGGCGGGGCGCTCGGAAATCAGCACAGCTTAACCTC
>CAZHHF010000244.1:0-2700 GCA_964531905.1 uncultured Bacteroides sp. | reverse complement strand
GATGTTGATGGCCATGTAGAAAAGTGAGAAAGCTGCATCGCGCTGGTTGCTGTAGCGTGCTTCGTTGTAAAGATCACCTACCATAACCTGAAGATTGCCTTTGAAAAGGCCTGTTCCGATGGCGATGAGCAGGAGTGCTGCGCAAAGGATCACCAGTGATGAGGTGCTGCGGATGTCGGTTGGAATAGCCATGACGAGGTATCCGACGAACATTACGCAGAGACCCGAAACAACGCATTTTGAGAAACTCCATTTGTCGGCTACCCATCCGCCGACAAGCGGCATGAAGTAGACAAGAGCTAGGAATCCTGCGTAGATCTGACCCGATACAGTGGAGTCGAGTCCGAATTTAGCCTGCAGGAAGAGCAGGAAGATTGCAAGCATGGTGTAGTAGCCGAAGCGTTCGCCGGTGTTCGCGAGCGCCAGCACGTAAAGGCCTGCGGGTTGGTTTTTAAACATAATGGATCGTTAAAATGTTAATAATTGATTTATTTTCAGTAGAATATAGTGCTTGTTTTCATGGTTTCGTACAATCCGGAATGAAAAAATCTTGCCGGAGACCGGGCGTAAGTGGCCCGATTATCTCCGGCAAAGTTAGTATAAAAATAGAAAATGCACTCTTTTTTTTATGGAAAACAGTTAATGATATAATATCAGGGCTGTGAATTTATAGAGGCAATGAGTTTCATCGCATCCACATATTGAATCATTCCTTCAGCTACCCTGCGCGCATCCTGCATGGCGTGGACTACTGTTGCGGGGCGGTTGGTGACATCGCCACCGGCGAAAACTCCCTTGCGGGTCGTCATGCCGTAGGGAAACTCGCGAGTGATCACGTATCCTTTCGCGTCAACTTCGATTCCGGTAGTCGTGGATACAATACGGCTTGCAGGGCTGCTTCCTACGGCCATAATCACAATATCGGCCGGAAGAGTGACTGTGTCACCTTCACAGTCGATTACAATTTCCTTGAGTTTGCCGTCGACCGAGTGTAGTTCGGTTATTGTAGATCTCCATTTGAAATTTACGCCTTCTTCGACGGCTTCGTCATATTCGGCGCGGAGTGCGCTCATTTCGTTGATTGTACGGCGATAAACCACTGTTACTTTCGATGCCCCGAGACGTATTGCCGTGCGCGCAGCATCCATAGCCGTATTGCCACATCCAACCACGTAGACACGATCACCCTCTTTCACAGGAACTTCGTCGCGGCTGATGTAGCCCGACTGATACATGCTCACCCGTCGCAGGAAATATATTGCCTGACGGATATTGTTGGGTTCGGCACCAGGTATATCCATCTTTTTAGGTTTGCCTGTACCGGTTCCCATGAAGATTGCATCGAATCCTTTTTCAAAAAGATTGTCGATATTCATGGAGCTTCCGACGGTAGTGTTGCAATGGAAGATAACTCCGAGTTGCTCTATTTTTCTTATCTCATTGTCGACCACATGTTTTGGCAGGCGGTATTCCGGTATTCCGTAGCGCAGCACTCCTCCAGGTTCCTGTTCCATTTCAAAAATCTCCACGTTGAAACCTTTACGTGCAAGTTCGCCTGCGATAGTGAGTCCGGCGGGTCCGCTTCCGATGATAGCCACACGCCCGCGTCCTTTCTCGCTCATCTTTTCGTGGGTAAGATTCATTGAGCTGTCAAAGTCGGCTACAAAGCGTTCGAGCAGGCCGATGTTGATATGCTGCCCTTTTTTGCCGAGAACACAGTTCCCTTCGCATTGGCGTTCGTGGGCGCACACGCGTCCGCATACAGCCGGCAGATTGCTTTTTGCGTTTATTATAGTCATCGCGTTTCCGAGATTTCCCATTGAAAGTTCATGGATCCAGTCGGGTATGTCGTTACTTATCGGGCATCCTTTCCTGCATTGAGGAACTTTGCAGTTGAGACATCGTTTTGCCTCGGCGATAGCTTCCGACATAGTGTAATTTCCATCCTTCATATTACAATGTTTTAAGTTTTTCAACGCAGCAAAGTTATCACTATTAGGCAAATGCCACAATATGTTCTTTTCTTGTTTCGAAAATGTTTGACAGAATAATAAAAAAACGCTTCGGAATCACAGCATTAAAGCAACCTGATTCCGGAGCGTTTAATTTAAGAGGTGTGTTTAATTACAGTGTGGAGTTATTTTCCGCTGGTTACGCGTTCGAGCCAGTTGACCATCGAGAACATGACGCCCATTGAAACGAGGCAGACAATGAGGAACACTGTCCAGCACTGCCACAGAGGCCATGCGTTGTACATCAGTGGTCCGATCCATAGAAGGAGGTTACCGAGTGCGGTGGCACCTAACCAGAGACCCTGGCAGAGACCCTGCATGTGGCTCGGGGCAACTTTAGAAACGAACGAGAGTCCGAGGGGCGAGATGAAAAGCTCGGCAACGGTGAGGAAGAAGTAGAGCAGGATCAGTACCCACGGACCGGCAAGCATTTCGTGCGATTCCGATACGGGGAGCGAACGGAATGTTTCGGCCGAGGGATAACCCATTGCGTTGGAGAAGATTGCAAGGAAAAGGAATGCGAGTCCGGCGAGTCCCATACCGATACCGATTTTCTTAGGTGTGGAGATTTCGATGCCGCGTTTCTTGAGCGCGCTGAAGAACCACATTACAACCGGTGTGAGTACGATAACGAAGAACGGGTTGATAAGCTGCCATACCTCGGGAGCGATAGAGTCGGTCTTCACGA
>CAZHHF010000243.1:0-2703 GCA_964531905.1 uncultured Bacteroides sp. | reverse complement strand
GTTAAGCTGTGCTGATTTCCGAGCGCCCCGCCTGCCACTTTGGCGGATTCCCGCGGTTGACCACCTGAGATTATCGTCCGCACCGCAACTGCCGGCTGACTGTCGCAAAGAGAACATTGACATCGTGGAAAAGTAGGGACACACGGCTCGTGTGTCCGCTGCCAATACACTGATCCTCAACGGATTGTAGGGCTGCTTCGCGGAGCAGCCGAGTCCAATAAATATCCTCCGATTCCTGAACCTGTAACCGAAGCAGAACCACATGCCGGTAAATACGTGCGAAAGGCCGAACACCGCTACAATAATCTCTGCTTCGCTGCAAATCAGTTTCTGAGAAATAAACAACACCGTATAAGTTGTGATATAACTTTTACGGTGCTGTCGTGGTCAGAGAGGCTCTTTAGAATAATCAGAGCCTGTGGTGGTGTTTATCAAAAGTATATATAATTGGTTATGATGGGAGGGGTGTTCCTTGTTCCTGATAAATCCATATTTTGTGAACGAGATGTTATCGGATTACGATCTTCTTTGTCATGTTAGGTGAGCGGAAGATGTAGATGCCGGGGGAAAGTTGGCGAATGGATTCAGGGAAACAGTTTCGACGAACGCATTGACCGGATATGGTATATATGTCGCCGGGGAGTGATTCAACTGCATTTTCGGTGAGATCGCTGATGTGAGCTGTTTTATCCTGTGGGAAGAACGGAATTGATGGGAACCAATAGTTGTCGATCATAGGATATTCTTTTATCAGTGATCCATCAGCCGAATATCGCCGCATGGTATAGGCTCTGGAGGCGAATTGTTTATAAAGTGAAACGTACATTTCGCCGTTGCGGGGATCGGGACGCATTGAGCAACCATAGATCTGCCACTTGTCGGGATCATTGGTGAAGTCGATGTGCAGGTCGATACTGCGTTTGTCAACGTCCATCCTGAAGATACGGGTTCCGCTGAACCATGTATTGGCTCCTCCGTTCCAATAAAGGGTATTTTCGGTTGATGACGCGCAGAAGCCGTCGGGTGTCCATGCATACCATGAACTTGCCGGGGGATAGTATCCGTCGGGTATCTCCACGACTTCTGTTTCGAGAGTCATAGGGTCGAGCCGAACGATCATGGGGAGCATATTGCCGCTTCCGGTAGTGTCGCGGGTGATTGAGATCCACACCGATCCGTCGAGTGCGAGAACGAGTGATCCAACTCCTGCTTTTTCATTGCTGGTTATTTCGGATATAGAAAGCGTATGACTGACTTTATCGCTGACCGGATCGATAACGATAATGCCTTTGCTCTGATGGGCTACGAATACTCTTTCGGAAGCGGTTATCATTGTTCCGCACTGGTTTCGGTACAGATTGCCCGATTCGTTTCCGGTGCCTTCGATCATGGCAACGATTTCCATAGCGTCGAGATTGACCGTCCACACGCCGTTGCTTGTCGACAGGTAGCCTTTAGAGTGATCTATTCCGAGGAATGAACGGCCATCGCACTGCATTCCATCGGGAGCGATCTGCCTGATCTGTTTCAATACTTTCATCGACTGAGCATCGACTATGGTAAGGCGTCCGCCGGTAACTGATGCACCGGCATCCTTATCCTGTTTTGAAACGATGTAGATCCTGCCGTTATGTATAGTGGCATATTCAGCCGTGCATCCTATTTCAACTCCGGGATTCATGGTTTGAATTACGCGGTAGTTCCAATAGTTGCCTTCGGGATCGTCGGGCTGAAGATAATTGAGAGTGGAGTTCTGGTGACCGAACCAGTCTTCGTTGACAACAAATACCCCTGTGCTGAAATCAATATCCTCCACAGCGGCTGCAATAGCAGCCACCGGGAGGAGCAATAGAAGAATTAGGCCGCGGAAGTTCATTTGATTACGGCTTTGATGTTACGTGAAGCTCCGCTGAGGAGATAGACTCCGGCCGGGAGATTGATTCTGGTCGACCAGTCGTCGCTGAGTGCTATAAAGGAGGCTACAATGCGGCCTGCCATGTCGTACAGGCGGAATTCCTCGCCCTGACATCCTTTGACACGGATTGTGTTTCCGATGATGGTGATTCGGGCATCGGCGTAGGGGAGTGAGACTCCGTCGTGTTCATCAACGAGGATGTGGACTGTGTGTTCGGTGACCGATCCTCGCGATTCGGCGGTGAGAATGAGATTACCTTCCCCGACTTTAAGGGGTGTCACTTTCAGTTGGCCGTCCTCTATCGTAGCTTCCACATTGTCGGGGATTCCGGCGACAGCGATGTTGATGTTGGAGTCGATATCATCGGCATCGGTGACAATCTGAGATAACTCTATCGAGAACGTTTCGTCGGTATTCTCCAGGTTGATATCGTCAAGATCAATTACGGCGTGATGGCGGTCAACGTTGACAGGCATTGCGGGGAACCAGTAGTAGGGAGTTAGTGCTTGAGAATTGTTTATCTCGCCGGTGCGCGCGTCAATGAAATAATACCAGTTATAGCGATAGTTGGATGATGCTCCGTGGGTAGTGGCTATCAACAGCTGACCGGTTTCGTCATCGTAGCCTATCGTGCCGTACTGTGCCTGGTTGTTTCCGTTCATTCCTTCGCGCTGTCCGAGAGTGAATACGGGTTCTGACGGGAGATTTTTACCGATTTCCCAGCTGTAGATCGATGCCGCTCCCCAGAACAGGATATTTTCTTTCTTGGCGGCTTTGCAATTGGTGCT
>CAZHHF010000242.1:0-2760 GCA_964531905.1 uncultured Bacteroides sp. | reverse complement strand
AAATTGAATTCCATTGCCATTTTTCCATCGCCATTATCGTCAAACGGGTCCATTGACTCGCCCGAACAGGACACAATTCCGGCGGCCATGGAAAATATGCAGATTTTAGATACTATTTTGAGTTTCATTTTGAATTGGTTCTGTAATTGATATGCTGTTATTTGTTTTTGCAACCCGAAAGGGGATTACCTTTATGGATTACCGGCGACATAGACCGCATTCCGGCATTGGTCACTCCCAGGTCGACACTGCGCGACACATTAACAGCTGCGGAACGGTTGTCGAGAGCTACAAATTCCTCGAAGTCGAACTCCTCGCCGGCGTAGAGCTTAATGCGCTTCACTATGCTTTCGCGGCTGATAGTGCTGAAGTAAGGTATGTTGTTGTTCATGCAGCTGTTTGGTTCGGAGCGGAACACACCACGGCTGTGCATGTAGCCACCTTCGTAGATATCGACTATCGAACTGTAGCGTGGATCGAACATCAGATGGCTCCACCCGACTTCGTGCATCTTACCTGTCAGTTCAATGTTGTCGTACCAACCGAGCGATTTGGCTCTTTTCAGTCCGGCTTCGTGTTCGCAACATAGACAACCGCAGGCATCGATGAATGCGTTGTGATAGATATATTCATCGGCAAGTTTTCCGAATCCATGGCCACCGGCCTCATGCTGAATCACACCACGTGTGTCAAACGGATAGCCATAGTCGCTCTTGGGGCAGAAAGCGATGGCATAGCCGTTTTCCCACATCTGAGTGACACCGCCATAGTCATTGCTGTTGGGAACAACAATTGTAAGCGTCTGTCCGAAGTTACTCTCATTGACTGTCGGTGCCTTGAGCACGTATGAGTTCAGTTCGTCGTAATCACACTTTAAGCCTACGCCGCCGGTGAATGTGGTGTTGAATCGGGTTAAACGTAATGTGTTAACAGTTCCGATGCCCGACTCGGTCGACACCGGGAAGGCTGTGTACACGTTGAAATATTCGCGATATGTCTTGTAAGGTTCTACACCGAAGAAGTTCTCGACTTGTGCTCTCATATCACTCAGGTAACTTCCGTCGGCTATTTCTTTTGCATTGTAACCGTCGCCGAGAATGACTATGTTGATGCCGCCGTTATTGCCTTTGGTTGCCTGCTGCAGGGTGAGATATTCGTCTTCGTCATATTCGTAGCCGTACTGCGTCACATGGCACTTGTGGGTGTAGTCCTTGTCCTTGAGCCGGAACACGACATCGCCTTCACGCGACTCGGTCTTCGACGACTGCTTGATTGTCAGCGTGATTTCCGACTTCTTGAAACCGGAAGTTTGTGAGAGTTCGCACCATTCGGGTTTCGACACAAGCTCCCATTCCCCCTCTGCATCAATCACAAGTGTCTGTTGACGTTCGGTGCTCAACGCGCATGCAACCGCCGGACGGCATACAAGTTCGTGATGAGCAGAAATACGTTTGAATTCGCTCCACCCTTCGGCGGTCTGATACTGGATAACCGATGTTTCAGGCACTTCGAGCGTGAAATTGGCTTTTGCAACTCCATCGAAGACACCAGCCATCAGATAGGGCGGTGTTAGGCTCTCGCATACAATTGCATTCACACCATAACAATAGGCAAACGCATATGAGCCTATTGTTTCAATGTTTTTTGATAAAACAAGTTTCTCGATACCTCTGCATCCTGCGAAAGCTGAAACGCCGATACTCAACACATCTTCTCCGAATTTCAAAGTTCCTGACAGTCGCAAGTTTCCACCAAATGCATTGTCGCCGATCGAAATCAGCGATTCCGGCAATACCAACTCGCCCGAAAAGTCATTACCCGCAAAAGCGTCGGTGCTGATCGATACGATATTATTAGGAAGAACGAGATTACCCTTAAAATGGCATAGAAACGCACCTTTACCTATACTTTTAATGCCGTTATGCAGCGTAAGGTTCCCGTCAAAACCACAGTAAGCAAAAGCATTCTCTTCGATAATCTCTAATTTTTCGGGAATCTTTAATGATCCGGTCAGGTTGCGGCATCCGGAGAAAGCTTCTTTACCAAGCATCTTCAAGGATTCAGGTAGCCGTAAATCACCATGTAATCCGTTGCAATCGAAAAAAGATCTACATGCGATATACTTTACTCCGTTGGGGATTAATAATTCTGTATAGAATCCACATTCTTCAAAAGTACGTCCGATACCATCATTTGGTTTATTTTCATCAAAAATATCGAGATCTACCTGGTTCCCTATACATTCAAGTGTCGACGGCAATGACAGTGTTCCTGTTAAAGACCGGCATTGATAAAATGCCATCATTTGAATGTCCACTACTCCTTCCGGAATAACCAAAGAACCTGTAAGACCGGTTGAATTAAATGCGTTCACTCCAATAGATTTAAGTTTGTCAGGGAAAACAAAATGTGTAAGGAATTTTTTATTATATAAAGCTCCATCAGGAATCTTATCGGCGCGATAGCCAGAATAGTCTTTAATCACAACTTCCTTGAGATTAAGAGCTTCCAGGCTTTCCATTTCATCGCGCATAAAAAAGAAGTCACGCGCATCTATCTCTCCGGTCACCTTTAGATTCCGGACTTTGGTGAAGTCTTTGCCGGCTTTGGTTATCTCATCTTTAAGGGCGCCTGCAGTAGAGTTCACCACAATGTATTCCTTTGCAACGGCATCGTAGCTCACTAGGTCGTTCTCCCAAGGGGGTATGCTTTCGCTGATCAGAGTCAGCGTATAGTCGCCGGTAGCCTGTCGCTTGTCTA